>NZ_JAVAXX010000046.1:0-32085 GCF_042709275.1 Bacillus sp. LR_5
CATCGCGGTAAACACGGACGCTCAAGCTCTTAACCTGTCAAAAGCAGAAGTGAAAATGCAAATCGGCGCAAAGCTGACTAGAGGATTGGGAGCAGGTGCGAATCCGGAAGTCGGAAAAAAAGCCGCTGAAGAAAGCAAAGAACAAATTGAAGAAGCGTTAAAAGGCGCTGACATGGTATTCGTGACAGCTGGTATGGGCGGCGGAACAGGAACAGGTGCTGCACCAGTTATCGCACAAATCGCGAAAGACTTAGGCGCATTAACAGTCGGAGTTGTTACAAGACCGTTTACATTCGAAGGACGCAAAAGACAGCTTCAGGCTGCAGGCGGAATTTCAGCAATGAAAGAAGCGGTAGATACACTGATCGTGATCCCGAACGACCGTATCCTTGAAATTGTTGATAAAAACACACCGATGCTTGAAGCATTCCGTGAAGCGGATAACGTACTCCGCCAAGGGGTTCAAGGTATTTCAGACTTGATTGCTACACCTGGTCTTATCAACCTTGACTTCGCTGATGTGAAAACAATCATGTCAAACAAAGGATCTGCTTTGATGGGTATCGGTATTGCGACAGGAGAAAACCGCGCGGCAGAGGCAGCGAAAAAAGCAATCTCCAGCCCGCTTCTTGAAGCGGCCATTGACGGTGCGCAAGGCGTCCTTATGAACATCACTGGAGGAACAAACCTCAGCCTATATGAAGTTCAGGAAGCAGCAGACATTGTCGCTTCTGCATCTGACCAAGACGTAAACATGATTTTCGGTTCTGTTATTAATGAAAATCTAAAAGACGAGATTGTGGTAACAGTGATTGCGACTGGTTTTATCGAACAAGAGAAGGACGTGACGAAACCTCAGCGTCCAAGCTTAAACCAAAGCATCAAAACACATAATCAAAGTGTTCCAAAGCGTGAGCCAAAACGTGAGGAGCCTCAGCAACAAAACACAGTAAGCCGTCATACTTCACAGCCGGCTGATGATACGCTTGACATCCCGACATTCTTAAGAAACCGCAATAAACGCGGCTAATGTAAAGGACAAAATCGTTTTCGATTTTGTCCTTTTTGTTTTTCTCCAAGATTTTTCTTCTTGTAAAGTCTTTTTCCCTATGTCTTCATTCATATACCAACAAATCGGACTATTAGACCCATTCATATCACGTGACAATTATATCATTTTCATATATATGGAAATCAAATGACATGAAACGACAATATCTGTAATGCGGATTGTCTACAGTTAACGTACAGCGATGTTCTGACAAACAATTCATTTTTAAAAGGAGGGACGACATTTTTTTACAAAGCATTTTGAAAAAGGGGGATAAAAATGAGGAAAAAAACGAAAAACAGACTCATCAGCTCTGTTTTAAGTACGGTTGTCATCGGTTCACTGCTGTTTCCGGGTGTAGCCGGGGCAAGCAGCAAAGGCGCCTCAACTTCTGTTAAACAGGAACTTCAATCTGCTGAATCCATTCAGAACAAGATTTCGAGTTCATTAAAGAAAAGCTTTAAGAAGAAAGAAAAAATGACCTTTCTGATTAAATTTAAAGATCAAGCTGACACAGAAAAAGCGGCAAAAGCGGCTGTTAAAAAAGCGAAATCGAAGAAGCTGACTGCCGCTAAGACGGAATATCAAAAGCGTTCTGCCGTTGTGTCATCTTTAAAAGTCACAGCCGATGAATCCCAGAGAGATGTCTTAACATACTTGAAGAGCCAGAAAAATAAAGGAAATGCAGATCAAATTCACTCTTATTATGTAGTGAATGGGATCGCTGTTCATGCCTCAAAAGAAGTGATGGAAAAAGTAGCGCAGTTCCCCGACGTGGAAAAGGTGCTTCCAAATGAGAAACGACAATTGTTTAAGTCATCCTCTCCATTTAATATGAAAAAAGCGCAAAAAGCTGTCAAAGCAATTGACGGTGTAGAATGGAATGTAGACCAAATTGACGCCCCGAAAGCTTGGGCACTTGGATATGACGGAACAGGTACAGTTGTCGCGTCCATTGATACAGGCGTGGAATGGAACCATCCGGCATTAAAAGAGAAATATCGCGGATATAATCCGGAAAATCCTGATGAGCCTGATCATGAAATGAACTGGTATGATGCTGTAGCAGGGGAAGCAAGCCCTTATGATGATTTGGCTCATGGAACCCACGTGACAGGTACGATGGTGGGATCTGAACCCGATGGAACAAATCAAATCGGTGTAGCGCCAGGCGCAAAATGGATTGCTGTTAAAGCGTTCTCCGAAGATGGTGGCACTGATGCTGACATTTTAGAGGCCGGTGAATGGGTTTTAGCTCCAAAGGACGCAGAGGGGAATCCTCACCCAGAAATGGCTCCTGATGTTGTCAATAATTCATGGGGCGGGGGCTCAGGACTTGATGAATGGTACAGAGACATGGTCAATGCCTGGCGTGCGGCCGATATTTTCCCTGAGTTTTCAGCGGGGAATACGGATCTCTTTATTCCTGGCGGTCCTGGTTCTATCGCAAACCCGGCAAATTATCCGGAATCGTTTGCAACTGGAGCGACTGATATTAATAAAAAGCTTGCTGACTTTTCTCTTCAAGGGCCATCTCCATATGATGAAATAAAGCCGGAAATTTCTGCACCGGGCGTAAATATTCGTTCTTCCGTTCCCGGCCAGACATATGAGGACGGATGGGACGGCACATCAATGGCAGGGCCGCATGTGTCCGCTGTTGCCGCACTGCTGAAACAGGCGGATGCCTCACTTTCTGTCGATGAGATGGAGGATATATTAACCAGCACGGCTGAACCGCTGACGGATTCAACATTTCCTGATTCTCCGAATAACGGATACGGCCATGGTTTGGTGAACGCTTTTGATGCTGTATCAGCTGTTACAGATGGTTTAGGAAAAGCAGAAGGACAAGTTTCTGTAGAGGGAGATGATCAAGAGCCTCCTGTCTATCAGCATGAGAAAGTAACAGAAGCCTATGAGGGCGCGAGCCTGCCGCTTACTTTGACAGCTGAAGACAATGTAAGTGTGACATCTGTAAAACTGTCTTATAAGCTGGATCAAGGTGATTGGACAGAAGTAACGGCTAAGCGGATCAGCGGTGATCACCTGAAAGGGACCTACCAGGCAGAGATTCCAAACATAAAAGGAGCTGCACTAAGCTACAAGTGGATTATTCAGGATTTTGGCGGCCATGTCGTTGAGTCTGACACATACGATGTACCAGTGAAACCAAGCATCACGGTGGGATATAAGCAGGACTTTGAAACTGCACCCGGCGGCTGGATTGCGAGCGGAACAAATAATAGCTGGGAATGGGGAGTTCCTTCAACAGGCCCAAATACTGCAGCATCCGGAGAAAAAGTATACGGAACAAATCTGGCAGGAAACTATGCCAACTCAGCAAACATGAATCTCATGATGCCTCCTGTTAAAGTGCCGGATTCAGGAAACCTGTTTCTTCAATTTAAAAGCTGGCACAATTTAGAGGATGATTTTGATTATGGCTACGTTTTTGTTTTGCCTGAAGGTAAAAAGAATTGGGAGCAGGCTGGTGTCTATAATGGAAAGACATCAAGCTGGACGGACGAAGAAATTGATTTAACCGCTTATAAAGGTCAAAACATTCAAGTGATGTTTAACCTCCAATCTGATGAAAGTATTACAAAAGAGGGCTGGTACATTGATGATGTAGTGCTTTCTGACAAAACAGCCGGAAAAACAGCTAAAAAGAATAAGCTGGGTGTCGAAAAGCCGTCTGGAAAGCAAAAGAAAAAGCCGGTAAATCCGAAAAAAGCTAAGCCATCTGCAAACACAACGGTAAAACATCAGAGTAAGGATATACAGCCTCAAGTTTTGCCGCTGAGGGCACAAGTCAGTGTGGTGGAAACAGGAAAATCAACATATTCAGATCAATCTACAGGGCAGTACACGCTGACACACAAAGCGGGAGACTATACGCTTATGGCAGAAGCATACGGCTACCAATCGAAAACACAAAAAGTTTCTCTGCAGGCAGATCAGACGACACAAGCTAATTTTACGTTAGAGGAAATGAAGAAGGGCACATTAAAAGGAACAGTCATCAATAAAACGACAGGCGATCCGGTAAAAGGAGCCTCCGTTTATGTTGTAGAGGATGCTGCGGTTGAACCGGCTACGACAAACGACAAAGGCGAATATACGCTTGAGGCCTATGAAGGCGCTTATACGATTAAAGTCGCTGCACCGGGGTATTACAGCGATGAATTCTCCGTTGATTTAAAAGGAGATGTGACAAAAGAAACTGTACTGAAGCCTTTCGTCGGTTATCCGGGTGAGATTGCATATGATGACGGAACGGCGGAGAATGCCAATTCCTATTTTGCGGCCGGTAACGGATGGGCCGTCAAAATGACGCTGGCTGACGGCAAGGAAAAAGGCATGCTTACAGGAGGACTGTTCCGATTCTGGGATACAGAGTTCCCTGATCCTGGCGGCACAGAGTTTAAGGTTGAGGTATACGATGCTACAGGAGAAAACGGAGCACCGGGTAAGAAAATTGCCGGGCCATTTAACGCTGAAGCCCTTCGCAATGGCGAATGGACCAAGGTAGATCTCAGTTCAAAAGGGATTATGGTCGATAAAGACTTTTATCTTGTGTATATCCAGTCGGAACCTGATCCGTATTCACCTGGACTGGCAATGGATGAAACCGGTCAGAATTCCGGCCGCAACTGGCAGTTTATAGACGGAAAATGGCAGCCAGGTGACGAAGCAGACGGCAACTATATGATCCGCGCATTAGTTGATTATGAAGCTGCTGTACCTGAGATTACTTCACCGGCAGACAAATCATATACAAATAAGGAGAACGTCACCGTAAAAGGAAAAGCCTCTCCTGGTACAACGGTACACATTTATAATGGAGAGAAAGAAGCAGGAGAAACGAAAGCTGCTGCGGATGGCACGTTCCAGACAGGCATCACACTCAGCAAGGGCGAAAATGAGCTGACAGCAACTGCATCAACAGACAACGGAACAACGGATGCCTCCAGCCCGATCACGGTCACACTTGATCAAGACAAGCCTGAATTAACGCTGGACAATCCAAAGGATGGCGAGAAAACAAATAAAGAAGCGCTGACTGTCAAAGGGTCTGTATCCGATGACAATTTGAAAGAAGTCAAGGTGAATGGCAAAAAAGCAACGGTAACTGATGGTTCATACTCGGCCCGTATTCTGTTGGAGAACGGAAGCAATGAAATCAAGGTGACTGCTACAGACTTAGCAGGCAACAAAACGACGAAAAGGGCTGTCATTGATGTCAACTTTAACCAGCCCGTCATCTCCGAATTGATTCCGGGAGAGGACAAAATCTTAAAAGCCGGTGAATCTGTGAAAATCGCTTTCTCAAGCGCTGAAGATTTGGATGCAACGTTTGTCATTCGTCTGCCTCTGACAAATGCAAGAGCGAGTGTACAAAATGCCACAGAGCTCCCGCTAAGAGAAATTTCTCCTGGGAAATATGAAGGCTATTGGACAGCCACTTCTTCTATTAAAGCAAACGGAGCAAAAGTAGAAGTGATTGTACGAGATGATTATGGAAATGAAACAAGAAAAACAGCGAACGGAAAACTTTATATCAATACTGAAAATTAAGTGTAAAAAAAGCTGCCGTGAAAGGCAGCTTTTTTTATAATCCTCTCATTCATTTCCTCGACAAATTAAGCAGATATCCCTGAAAAATTGTATTTTCCTCTCAACATTAATTGACAGACTTTCCCACAGAGCTTGCTTTATACTTGAAACAAGAAGGGGAACAGCGTGATGCAAGATAGAAAGGAGTCAGATGTGAAAATCTATTTAGATGTCATTTGGCTGTTAAACTTTTGTTTTGATGCGCTTTTGCTTTTGCTCACGGCATTTATTTTAAAACGGCATGTGAAAAAAAGAAGACTGATAAGCGGAGCGTTCATCGGTTCCAGTATTGTTCTTTTGATGTTTACTCCTTTTTCGCCGATCGTTGAACATCCGGCAGGTAAGCTGGCTTTTTCAGTTGTTATTGTGATGGTGACATTTGGCTTTAAGAGATTCCGCTATTTCTTTCAAAATTTGTTTTCCTTTTATTTTGCGACTTTTTTAATGGGGGGAGGAATTATCGGAGCCCATTCTTTGCTGCAGTCAAATTCTGTTGTTCAAAACGGTGTCATGATTACCAATCAAACTGGGTTTGGAGACCCGATCAGCTGGTTGTTTATTGTAGCTGGCTTTCCAGCATTATGGTTTTTTTCTAAGAGAAGAATTGAAGATATTGAAACAAAAAACATTCAATATGAGGAACGAGTCAGCGTACAGGCGGATTTGGGCGGCCAAACGCTTCATGTCAGAGGGCTGATTGATTCCGGTAATCAGCTGTACGATCCGCTAACTAAAACGCCGGTCATGATTATTCACATTGATAAACTAGAACCGATTTTCGGAGCAGCCGAAACGATGATCATTCGAAACACAGATCCATTGGAAGCCACCCAACAGCTCGATGATTCGTTTCGCTTTTTAGATAAACTGAGGCTGATTCCATATAGGGGAGTAGGTCAGCAAAATCAATTTTTACTATGCGTTAAACCGGATCACGTAACGATTATAACAAAAGAAGAAATGGTTTCTGCGGATAAATGCTTAATCGGCATCAGCACAACAAAGCTATCGGCAGATGGAGAGTTTGACGCAATTATTCATCCGAAAATGCTTTCGGGCAAGGCCATCAAACACGTTTCATAATGTTCGCAAATGTCCGTTACTAATCATACTCAAACGACGTGACATTTAGAAGGGAGAGGAAGATGAAAAAACTGAAATTGCGATTAACGCACCTCTGGTATAAGCTGCTGATGAAACTTGGGCTGAAAAGTGATGAAGTCTATTACATAGGCGGGAGTGAAGCTCTGCCGCCTCCATTATCTAAAGATGAGGAGCAGGTTCTGTTAATGAAGCTCCCAAACGGCGATCAGGCGGCTCGCGCCATTTTGATTGAACGCAATTTGCGCCTGGTCGTCTATATCGCCCGTAAATTTGAAAATACGGGAATTAATATAGAGGATTTAATCAGCATCGGTACCATCGGATTAATCAAAGCTGTGAATACGTTCAATCCAGAAAAGAAAATCAAGCTGGCGACCTATGCCTCCCGCTGTATAGAAAACGAAATCCTGATGTATTTAAGGAGAAACAACAAAATCCGTTCAGAGGTTTCCTTTGATGAGCCGCTTAATATTGATTGGGACGGCAATGAGCTTTTGCTTTCTGATGTGCTCGGCACTGACGATGACATCATCACAAAAGACATAGAAGCTAACGTAGATAAAAAGCTTTTGAAAAAAGCGCTTGAACAGCTCAATGAGAGGGAAAAACAAATCATGGAACTACGTTTTGGCCTTGTCGGCGAGGAGGAAAAGACCCAAAAGGATGTAGCGGATATGATGGGGATTTCCCAGTCCTATATTTCTCGTCTTGAGAAACGAATCATTAAAAGATTGCGAAAAGAATTCAACAAAATGGTGTAAAAAAATTTTTACGGGTAATCCCTTGATTCTACAAGGATTTCCCAATTATGACTATTTTTCGGTCTGAACGCAGTGCATATTTTTCCCACCCAAGGAGATACTTAACGTTGTACAGCAGCTCCTGTAGGGAGGGAAAAAAGTGTCGAGAAATAAAGTCGAAATCTGCGGGGTGGATACCTCCAAATTACCAGTACTCAAGAATGAAGAGATGAGAAAGCTGTTTAGGCAGCTGCAGGATGAAGGCGATGATTCAGCAAGAGAAAAGCTTGTAAACGGGAACTTGCGTCTTGTCTTAAGTGTCATTCAAAGATTTAATAACAGAGGAGAGTATGTTGATGACTTATTTCAGGTCGGCTGCATCGGACTAATGAAATCCATTGATAATTTTGACCTAAGCCACAATGTTAAGTTTTCAACATACGCTGTACCTATGATTATCGGAGAGATCCGCAGGTATTTACGCGATAATAACCCGATCCGTGTCTCAAGATCACTCCGGGATATCGCTTATAAGGCACTTCAGGTAAGAGAGCGGTTAATCAGTGAGACAAGCAAGGAGCCGACTGCAGAAGACATCGCAAAAGTTCTTGAAGTACCGCATGAGGAAATCGTATTTGCGCTTGATGCCATCCAGGATCCGGTTTCTCTATTTGAACCGATCTATAACGACGGCGGAGACCCGATTTATGTGATGGATCAAATCAGTGATGAACGCAATAAAGATTCACAATGGATTGAAGAGCTGGCTTTAAAAGAGGGCATGAGAAGGCTGAATGATAGGGAAAAAATGATTTTGAGAAAGCGATTCTTCCAAGGGAAAACTCAAATGGAAGTAGCCGAGGAAATCGGGATTTCCCAAGCGCAGGTGTCCAGACTTGAAAAAGCGGCTATCAAACAAATGAATAAGAATATTCATCAATAATGAAAGAAAAGCCTTTAAAACGATTTTGTTTTAAAGGCTTTTCTATTGATTGCGGGCGGTTTACGTTTTGGAAAAAATAAGGTATCCTAGTTCGTACAAAGTTTTATGAAAATTTAAATAATTATAAAGGCAGTAAAGAGGAGGACCACGATGATTTTGCAGCTTGACAATGTCTCACTAAAACGGAATGGAAAATGGATACTGAGAGATATTCATTGGAAGGTGGAAGAAAAGGAAAATTGGGTGCTTTACGGACTGAATGGCGCTGGAAAGACAGCGCTGTTAAATATGCTTTGCTCTTATTATTTTCCAACATCGGGCGAGATGCAGGTGCTTGGCCATGAATTTGGTAAAACGGAGCTTGGGGAGAAACTTAGACGGAAAATTGGCCTCGTCTCAGCGGCTCTTCAGCAAAAATTTTATCCGGCAGATTCGGCATTTGAAATTGCTTTGAGCGGAGCTTACGCTTCGATTGGATTATATGAAACACCAAGTGCAGAAATCAGGGAAAAAGCGATTGGTTTGTTAGAGGACTTGGGAGCAATTGAATATGCCGACCGCCGCTATGAAACCCTTTCTCAAGGAGAAAAACAAAGAGCCTTGATTGCAAGAGCGCTAATGGCTGATCCGGAGCTGCTGATACTGGACGAACCGGTCACAGGACTGGATTTTATTGCCCGGGAAAAGCTGTTAGACACGATTACATACATTGCAAATAAAGAAAATGCGCCATCGATCCTTTACGTGACTCATCATGCGGAAGAAATTTTGCCGATCTTTGACAAAGCCCTTTTGTTAAAACAGGGAGAGGTCTTTAAATCGGGAGAAATAAAGGAAATGCTTACTGATCAAATACTTTCCGCTTTTTTTGATACGCCAATCCATGTATTATGGAATCAGGATCGGCCGTTTTTAACAAGAGCCGAGCCGATAACGAATGCCTGACAAACACATATCGATTCATCCTAGGGGTGCTTTGCGAAGCTGAGAGAGACTTTGTCTTAACCCTTTTGACCTGATCTGGATCATGCCAGCGGAGGGAAGCGGTGAAAAAACGGAGTACATAGGACTCTGTTTGTTTTTATTAAGCCGTTTCATAACATTTGAAACGGCTTTTTTGATTTTAAAGAATAGGAGCGGATCACATTGAATCAACAAATAGACTCTCTGTTAACAAAGGTGGAAGATCAAAAGGAGGAGCTTATTCAGCTAGCAAAAACGCTGATGTCCTATAAAACACCTGCTCCGCCTGCAAGAAATACCGACGGCATTCAGTCCTGGATTGCTGGGTTTTTAAATGAAATGGGATTCTCGATCGATAAATGGGACGTGTACCCAGGAGATCCCAATGTTGTAGGTCTACTAAAGGGAACAGATTCAGCAGATTATCATAGCTTGATCATCAATGGCCATGTAGATGTGGCAGAGGTAAAAGAGGATGAGGAGTGGGAGCATGATCCGTTTCATCCAATTGAAAAAAACGGTCTCTTAATCGGGCGAGGCGCTTCTGATATGAAAGGCGGAATGGCGTGTGTGCTGTTTGCGGTGAAATTGATTCGTGAAGCCGACATTGAACTTCCCGGTGATTTGATTCTGCAATCGGTTATCGGGGAGGAAGTCGGAGAAGCCGGCACGCTTGAATGCTGCAAGAGGGGCTATCATGCTGATTTTGCAGTTGTCGCGGATACGAGCGATATGCATATTCAAGGTCAAGGCGGTGTCATTACAGGCTGGATTGAAATCAAAAGCAGTCAAACGTTTCATGATGGGACGAGGCGGAATATGATTCATGCAGGCGGAGGAACATTCGGAGCAAGCGCAATTGAAAAAATGGCAAAAATCATTGCGGGGCTCGGGGAACTGGAGCGCCACTGGTCTATCATGAAACGTTATCCCGGTTTTAAACCAGGCACAAATACGATTAACCCGGCTGTCATAGAAGGCGGCAGACATGCGGCTTTTATAGCTGACGAGTGCCGGCTGTGGATCACAGTCCATTTTTACCCGAATGAAACCCATGAACAAGTGGCAGCGGAAATAGAAGATTACATTAACCGGCTGAGTGACAGTGATATTTGGCTTAGGGAAAACCGCCCTGTCTTCAAGTGGGGAGGCTCATCTATGATTGAAGACAGAGGAGAAATTTTTCCGGCACTGGAAGTTGACCCTGGCCACCCAGGCGTCTCAGCGCTTACAGCGTCTCATCAGAAAGTGAAACGGGAGCGTCCGGTTATTGACGTTTCTCAATCCGTTACAGACGGAGGATGGCTGTATAATGCCGGCATTCCAAGCGTGATTTACGGACCTGGAGATCTTCACAATGCACACTCCGTGAACGAGGAGGTATCGATTGAGCAGCTGGTAGATTATACGAAAATTATGCTCAATTTTATCATCGGCTGGTGCAGCTGTAAAAAAGAACAGTGACCATGAAAATTTTTTCTTGCTGACAAGGTTCAGCCCGCCCGTTCATATACTTGAAAAAAGGACGGAAAAAGGACGTGATGGAATGATCAGCATTTCAGAATTTCAGGTGAAGGATGTCGTCAATGTCTCAAACGGAAAAAAGCTGGGGAGCATTGGTGATATAGATATCAATGTGACCACTGGCAAAATTCAGGCGATCATACTAGGAGGAAATGGGAAAGTTCTCGGATTTTTTGGAAAAGAAGAGGAATTGGTCATTCCATGGCGAAATATAGTAAAAATCGGGGAAGATGTAATCTTGGTCCGATTAAATGAACCGCATGCATAACCTGCTCGTCTGCCGCGGATTGGCAAATGCCGGAAGTCTGGATTCTTCCGGCACATTTCATTTAGAAATATGCAAATCGGCGCTCAACGAATGCAGAAAGATGTGGTAAAATAAGTGGGAAATTCCGCTTTTTTAAATGTTTGTCGAAAGGTTGGATCATCATGAATACATATCACCCATTCAGTCTTACCACACCCTCGACACTCATGATACAAGACTGGACACAAACGAATCAAAACAACAGAGAAGTCATTGCCGGATTTACTACGAAAAACGGCGGTGTCAGCCAAAAGCCTTTTGAATCGTTAAATACAGGATTGCACGTTCATGACAAAGATGCAGATGTAGTTAAAAATCGTGAATATATTGCCGATATGTTTAATATTGATTTGCAGTCTTGGGTATTTGCTGATCAGACACATGATAATCGCGTTCAGAAAGTGACGCAGAGGGATAGGGGAAAAGGCGCCCGTGAGTATCACACAGCTCTAAAAGCAACGGACGGGCTCTATACAAATGAAAAGAATGTGTTTTTGGCATTATGCTTTGCTGATTGTGTGCCTCTTTTCTTTTATGATCCGGTTAAATCGCTTATCGGGGTCGCCCATGCCGGGTGGAAAGGCACTGTCAAACAGATTGGCAGAGAAATGGTGAAGCAATGGACCGAGCAGGAAGGTTCAAATCTCTCAGATATTTATGCTGTTATAGGACCGTCTATCAGCGGAGCATGCTATACAGTAGACGACCGTGTCATGGATGCTGTCCGGGCATTGCCAGTTTCAGCAGAACGTGCCGTAAATCAGACGGCACAGGCACAATATCAGCTTGACCTGAAAGAGCTGAACCGCCTTATATTGATCGACAGCGGTTTGGCAAATGAACAGATTTCTGTCAGTGGTTTATGCACGGAAAGTGAGCCGTCTCTTTTCTATTCTCACCGCCGCGATCAGGGGAAAACTGGACGGATGATGTCCTTTATCGGAATGAAGGAGGCATAAAAGATCTTGCGTGTTGTTGATAATTTACGACATATAAACGAACGAATAAACGAAGCATGTAACAGATCGGGCCGCAGCTCCGATGAAGTTACGGTTATTGCAGTCACAAAATATGTATCGCCTGAAAGAGCACAGGAGGCAGTGGACGCGGGCATCACCTGCCTCGGAGAGAATCGGGATGCGGAACTGCTCCGCAAACAGGAAATGATAAAAGGGGATCCGGAATGGCATTTTATCGGCAGTCTGCAATCAAGAAAAGCAAAAGCTGTCGTCAATTCGGTTTCCTATATCCATTCCTTAGACCGGCTCTCATTAGCGAAAGAAATTGAAAAACGGGCTGAAGGTACTGTGCAATGCTTTGTGCAGGTCAATACCTCTCTTGAGCCTTCTAAACACGGCATGAAAAAAGAAGAAGTCATTCCATTCATACAGGAGCTTTCCGGTTTCGAACACATCGTTGTGGCCGGACTGATGACTATGGCTCCGCTGACTGATGATCAAGATGAGATCAGAAGCTGTTTCAGAGCGCTGAGAGAACTCCGTGATCAGGTTCAGGAGCTGAAACAGCCGAACGCTCCGTGTACTGAACTGTCGATGGGCATGTCAAATGATTTTGAAATTGCAATTGAAGAAGGGGCTACTTATATTAGAATCGGCTCATCGTTAGTCGGAAATGAAACAGGGGGTGTACAGCAATGAGTATGAAAAATAAACTGAAAAACTTTTTCTCAATGGAAGATGAAGAATACGAATATGAATATATTGAGACAGAGCAAGAATCTCATGAAGAGCATGAGCAAAAAGAAAAACCGGCTTATACCGCAAACAAACCTGCGGGCAAACAGAATGTAGTGAGCTTGCAAAGTGTTCAGAAATCCTCTAAAGTGGTGTTGAGTGAGCCGCGCGTTTATGCGGAGGCGCAGGAAATAGCCGACCATTTGAAGAACCGGCGGGCAGTTGTCGTCAATCTTCAGCGGATACAGCATGACCAGGCTAAGCGGATTGTTGACTTTTTAAGCGGAACCGTTTATGCCATTGGCGGCGATATTCAAAGAATCGGCTCGGATATTTTCCTCTGCACCCCTGACAACGTAGATGTATCAGGCACAATTTCTGAGCTCATATCTGAAGACGAACATCAGAGGTGGTAAAGCGAGATGATCCTTTATCAAGTTTTTTCGGTTTTAAGCTTATTAATCACAATCTACTCATTTGCCCTGATCATATATATTTTTATGTCATGGGTGCCGAGTACAAGGGAAACGGCAGTCGGGCGTTTTTTAGCTTCGATTTGTGAACCATATCTCGAACCATTTAGAAAAATCATCCCTCCGATCGCAATGCTGGATATTTCACCGATCGTAGCTATACTTGTGCTTCGGTTTGCGACAACCGGCTTGTGGGGGCTTTATCGCATGATTGCGTTTTAATGTGACAGTTTGATAGGGGCTTGGCAGCAGCCAAGCCTCTTTACATAGAAGGGAAAGACGATGAGCGATATATATCAGCACTTCAGAAAAGACGAGCGGGCCTTTATTGACCAGGCGCTCGAATGGAAAAGAATTGTCCAGGAGCAGTACAGAATGAAGCTGACCGACTTTTTAGACCCCCGAGAGCAGGTCATCCTTTCTGCTGTTACGGGACAGGCTGACGTTGGGCTTGCTTTTTCCGGCGGCTATGACAGAGCGGAGCGAAAACGGGCGATTCTGTATCCAGAGTACATCACTCCGGAAGAATCGGATTTTGAACTGCAGGCGTTTAACGTCCGTTATGCTGAAAAGTTTGTCTCTGTAGATCATCGTTCTCTGCTTGGTGCATTAATGGGCATAGGCTTAAAGCGGCAAAAGTTTGGTGACATCGTGTTTTCTGAGACATCAGTGCAATTGATTGTCTCAGCCGATACCGCTGATTTTGTGGCGGCACAGCTGACCCAAGCAGGCAAAGCGGCGGTCAGCCTAGAGAAAATTGACTTGTCAGACCTTAACATTCCAGCAGTTGATGTCGAAATAAGAGATGACACGGTTTCTTCTTTAAGGCTTGACGCCGTCTGCGCCTCTATGAGCAGACAATCCCGCCAGAAATCACAGACGCTTGTGAAAAACGGCCTCGTGAAAGTGAACTGGAAGGTAGTTGAAGATCCTTCATACATGGTGGCAGAAGGGGACATGCTCTCTATCAGAGGCTTTGGCCGATGCAGCTTAACAAAAATCGAAGGAAAAACCAAAAAAGACAAATGGAGAGTTACGTTTGAGCGACAAAAATAGTCGGTTTTTCAGTTTTTTTCTCCATCTGTGCGAAATTTGTTTTATAATGTGAACTAGATAACCGTACTGAAATGTAAAAATGGAGGTGGCATCATGCCATTAACGCCAAATGATATTCACAACAAGATGTTTACAAAAAGTTTTCGCGGATATGATGAAGATGAAGTAAATGAATTCCTAGCGCAAGTCAGAAAAGATTACGAAATTGTTCTCCGTAAGAAAACTGAGCTTGAAGCGAAAGTCAATGAGCTTGATGAAAGAATCGGACACTTTGCCAATATTGAAGAAACGCTGAATAAATCGATTTTAGTTGCTCAAGAAGCGGCTGAAGACGTAAAACGCAATTCTCAAAAAGAAGCAAAGCTGATCGTTCGGGAAGCTGAGAAAAATGCTGATCGGATTATAAACGAATCTTTATCAAAATCAAGAAAAATTGCCATGGAAATTGAAGAGCTGAAAAAACAGTCTAAAGTTTTCAGAACACGTTTCCAAATGCTGATTGAAGCTCAGCTCGATCTTCTGAAAAATGACGATTGGGATCATCTGCTTGAGTATGAAGTCGACGCAGTATTTGAGGAAAAGGAATAAATTCTCTGATTATCTTGACATTTTCTTAGCTTGTCGAATATAATACGTTCATAAATTCAGATGAAAAAACGGTTGAAAGGGACAGTCATGTTTCCTTCAGGCCTTTATAGCGACCCGGAGATGGTGAGAGTCCGGGATGGCCGGAATCATGTAGATCAGCCCTTAAGTTTCCTTTCTGAACTCACAGTAGGTTAGGACGTTCATCACGTTACGATGCTCGAGAGGAAAAAGCGTATGCTTGCTTTTTCTAAAAGGGTGGTACCGCGAGATAAGCTTTCTCGTCCCTTATGGGATGAGAGGGCTTTTTTTATTTTCTGAAAAAATGCAGTGGAGGAATGAAAATGGATTTTAAAGACACGCTCTTAATGCCGAAAACAGATTTCCCGATGCGTGGAAATTTGCCAAACCGTGAGCCTGACATTCAAAAGAAATGGGAGGGAGAGGATATCTACCGTCTTGTACAGGAACGGACGAAAGACCGCCCGAAATTTGTTTTACATGACGGACCTCCGTATGCAAACGGCGATATCCATATGGGCCACGCGCTTAACAAGATTTTGAAGGACTTCATTGTCCGCTACAAATCAATGAGCGGCTACAACGCGCCATATGTACCGGGCTGGGATACACACGGATTGCCGATTGAAACGGCTCTCACAAAAAACAAAAAAGTCAACCGCAAAGAAATGTCAGTAGCGGAATTCCGCAAACTGTGCGAAGAGTACGCTTGGAAGCAAATCGAGGGACAGCGTGAGCAGTTTAAACGCCTTGGTGTCCGCGGTGATTGGGAAAACCCATATGTGACATTAAAACCGGAATACGAAGCGCAGCAAATCCGCGTATTTGGTGAGATGGCAAAACGAGGCTACATTTATAAAGGCCTTAAACCGGTTAACTGGTCACCTTCAAGTGAATCTGCTTTGGCTGAAGCCGAGATCGAATATCAAGACAAACGTTCAGCATCTATTTACGTTGCTTTCGGTGTGAAAGACGGAAAAGGCGTTCTTGAAAACGGTGAGCGCATCATCATTTGGACAACAACGCCCTGGACAATTCCGGCGAACCTCGGAATTTCAGTGCACCCTGATCTTGAGTACAGCGTGATTGCAGTAGGTGAAGACCGCTTTGTCGTAGCAAGTGCTTTAGTCGAAAATGTTGCATCTGCATGCGGATTTGATCAATATGAAGTGACAAGAACGATCAAAGGGAAAGACCTTGAGAACATTATCGCTGAACACCCGCTATATGGCAGAGACTCTCTCGTTATGCTTGGCGAACACGTAACAACTGATGCCGGAACAGGTTGCGTTCATACAGCGCCGGGGCACGGGGAAGATGACTTTATCATCGGCCAAAAATACGGTTTAGATGTGCTATGCCCAGTTGATGCAAAAGGTGTAATGACAAGCGAAGCTCCGGGCTTTGAAGGCATGTTCTATGATGACGCGAACAAAGCGATCACACAGCAGCTAGATGAAAAAGGCGCGCTTGTGAAGCTTGAATTCATTACACACTCTTATCCGCACGATTGGAGAACAAAGAAACCAACCATTTTCAGAGCGACAGCGCAATGGTTTGCGTCTATTAAAGATTTCAGATCAGATCTGCTGGATGCCATTAAAGAAACCAAATGGGTTCCTGAATGGGGCGAGCAGCGTTTGCACAACATGGTTCGTGACCGCGGAGACTGGTGTATTTCCAGACAGCGTGCATGGGGAGTGCCGATTCCGGTATTTTATGCTGAAAACGGAGAACCGATTATTACGGATGAAACCATTGAACATGTTTCTGAATTGTTCAGGCAGCACGGATCAAACATTTGGTTTGAAAAAGAAGCGAAGGATCTTCTTCCGGAAGGCTTTACACATCCTGGCAGCCCGAACGGCACATTTACAAAAGAACAGGACATCATGGATGTTTGGTTTGATTCAGGATCTTCTCATCAAGCGGTGCTTGAAGAGCGTGAAGATCTCGTTCGCCCGGCTGATTTATATCTAGAAGGATCGGACCAATATCGCGGCTGGTTTAACTCATCTCTTTCTACAGCAGTAGCCGTAACAGGAAAAGCGCCATATAAAGGTGTGCTCAGCCATGGGTTCGCACTGGATGGAGAAGGACGCAAGATGAGTAAATCGATCGGTAACGTCGTTGTTCCAGCTAAAGTTATGAAACAGCTTGGTGCCGACATCTTGAGATTATGGGTGTCTTCAGTTGATTATCAGGCGGACGTTCGCGTGTCTGACGCCATTTTGAAGCAAGTTGCTGAAGTATACCGTAAAATCCGCAATACGTTCCGTTTCCTTCATGGCAACCTATTCGATTTTGATCCAAAAACGAATGCGGTGGCTGTCGAAGATCTTCGCGAAGTGGAC
Source organism: Bacillus sp. LR_5 (assembly GCF_042709275.1). Classification (NCBI taxonomy): domain Bacteria; kingdom Bacillati; phylum Bacillota; class Bacilli; order Caryophanales; family Bacillaceae; genus Bacillus; species Bacillus sp. LR_5. Next base: position 17,436 of record NZ_JAVAXX010000046.1, read on the forward strand.
CAATATATGCTGATTAAACTGAACAAACTGATTGATAAAGTGAAAAAAGCGTATGATGAGTATGAATTTGCGGTTGTGTATCACAGCATCCATAATTTCTGCACAATCGAATTGAGCTCATTCTATCTTGATTTCGCAAAAGATATTGTCTACATCGAGCATGCGGATCATCCGGATAGACGCAGCATGCAGACAGTATTCTATGAAACGCTTCTTGCATTAGTGAAGCTTTCAGCGCCTATCCTTCCTCATACGGCTGACGAATTATGGTCTCATTTAACATTTGTTGAAGAGCAGAGCGTTCAGCTGACAGATATGCCGGAAACAATCACGGTTCCAAACAGCGAAGCGACAGAAGATAAATTTGACCGCTTTATGGCTTTCCGTGATGATGTGCTAAAAGCGTTAGAAACTGCGCGGAATGAAAAAATTATCGGTAAATCATTGGAAGCCAACCTGAAATTGTATCCAAACAAAGAAAACCAAGAGCTCTTGGCTTCCATTAAAGAAAATCTTTCTCAGCTGTTTATTGTTTCTGAACTGACAATCAGCGAAGAAAATGAAGCGCCGAACGATGCGCAAAGCTTTGCGACAGGTAAAATCGCTGTCGAGAAAGCCGAAGGCGAAATGTGTGAGAGATCCCGTGTGATTTCAAAAGATGTAGGTGCAAATCCAAAATATCCTACACTTTCACTGCGAAACGCTGAAATCGTTGAAAAATACTATCAAAAATAATGGAAAAGGGGCCCGGCGTAAAAGCCGGGCTTTTTTTGTGCCAAGAGTGACATCGTTTAGAACGGCAGGAAAAATCTTATGGGCTTTAGATCATCATTCACAGGCAACAATATAGGTACTACGTTAAGAGCAGGAGTTGTGATGAATGAATGATCAACTGACCGCAATATATACGGAACTTCTTCTGACGAAAGAAGAATTACAGTCGAGATTATTTGAGTATTCTTGCTTTCAGGCTTCAACAAGCCCGCAAGCAGCAATCAATCATAAACAAAAAGCAACTCTGATCTATCACATTAAAGAAGAGCTTCAAGATGTACTCCTCGCATTGTCCAAAATCGAAAACGGCACTTTCGGATACTGTGAAGAAACCGGGGCTCCCATTCCTCTTTCAAAGCTTGCTGTGCTGCCGACTGCCCGCACAGCAAACGACTTTCTTTACTCTGTCCAATTTGAAAAAAAAACGCTTCCGCTGTGGAAATCAACGGATATCGAATATGGTCAGGCACTGTATGAATAACAGTGTCTGGCCGGTTAATATGCCTGATATTTCTTTACTCCAGTGCTTTTTATTGATAAAATGCATAATGGATTAAAGTAACCGTAAACTGGAGGAACGTTTGTGCTGTATTATGTGATCGCACTACTTATTATTGCAGCCGATCAATTGACAAAATGGCTTGTCGTTAAGAACATGGAGCTTGGACAAAGCATTCCGATCATTGATCAGGTATTCTATATCACCTCCCATCGCAATACGGGTGCTGCATGGGGGATATTAGCCGGTCAGATGTGGTTTTTCTACCTCATTACAACCGCGGTTATTATTGGCATTGTTTATTACATACAGCGTTATACAAAAGGACAAAGGCTTCTTGGCGTGGCCCTCGGACTTATGCTTGGCGGTGCCATCGGCAACTTCATTGATCGGGCTGTCAGACAGGAAGTTGTGGATTTTATCCATGTCATTATTGTGAATTACAATTACCCGATTTTTAACATCGCAGACTCTTCATTATGTGTCGGCGTAATGCTTTTATTTATACAAATGCTGTTGGACAGCGGGAAAAAGAAAAAGGAGCAATACCATGAATCAAATTGATATAACCGCTTCAGAAGAACAAAAAAGTGAGCGGATTGATAAATTTCTGGCATCGACTGAGAATGATTGGTCGAGAACACAGGTGCAGCAATGGGTGAAAGACGGACAAGTTGTCGTGAACGGAAACCCTGTAAAATCGAATTATAAAATTCAGCCGGGGGATCAGGTGACCGTCACTGTGCCTGAGCCGGAAGCGCTCGACGTGCTGGCAGAACCTATGGATCTGGATATTTACTATGAAGATCAGGATGTGCTGGTCGTCAATAAACCTCGCGGAATGGTTGTGCACCCAGCTCCCGGGCATCTTACGGGTACGCTTGTAAACGGCCTTATGGCTCATTGTACCGACCTTTCCGGAATAAATGGCGTGATGCGTCCGGGGATCGTCCACAGAATCGATAAGGACACGTCCGGCTTATTAATGGTGGCGAAGAATGATATGGCGCACGAGTCACTTGTAAACCAATTGGTCAACAAAACGGTCACGCGGAAATATACGGCAGTTGTCCATGGGCTTATTTCTCACGATGACGGAACAATTGACGCTCCAATTGGACGGGACAAGAAAGACCGTCAAAGTATGACTGTGACGCGTGATGGCAAAAATGCCGTCACTCATTTTCATGTGCTTGAGCGTTTTCAGGATTTTACGTTGGTGGAATGCCAGCTTGAAACAGGAAGAACACATCAAATTCGTGTTCATATGAAATATATTGGATTTCCATTAGCCGGCGATCCAAAATACGGTCCGAGAAAAACGATCGATTTTAACGGACAGGCCCTTCACGCCGGAATTTTAGGTTTTGATCATCCTCGCACTGGCGAATATGTCGAATTTGAAGCGCCGCTTCCGGAGGATATGGCAGAATTAATCGAAAACCTTAGAAATAACGGTTGACAGACTGTTTCTTTTCTGAAATAATAAACGAAGCTGAATAGATTCTTTAAAACAGTCCAGAGAGGCTGAGAAGGATAACGGATAGACGGGATGCGTGTATATGCGCGCACCTTGTCCTAAAACCCCTCTATGCTCTGGCAGGAGGGGTTTTTTCTTCTATATGAACTGTGAGGTGTCACACATTGAATCAAAAAGCTGTCATTCTCGACGAACAGGCAATCAGACGGGCGCTGACCAGGATTGCTCACGAAATGATCGAACGCAATAAAGGAATGAATAACTGCATCCTTGTCGGCATCAAGACAAGAGGGATTTACTTGGCAAAACGCCTTGCGGAACGAATCGAACAGATTGAAGGGAATCCTGTAACAGTCGGTGAAATTGATATTACTCTTTACAGAGACGATCTTTCCAAAAAAACGAGCAACGAAGAACCGCTTGTGAAAGGCGCAGATATTCCAGTAGACATCACAGATCAAAAAGTGATCCTCGTAGACGATGTTCTGTACACCGGAAGAACGGTCAGAGCAGGTATGGATGCGCTTGTGGATGTAGGCAGACCTTCCTCCATTCAGCTGGCAGTACTAGTTGACAGAGGACACCGGGAGTTGCCGATCCGAGCGGATTACATCGGGAAAAACATCCCGACATCAAAGGCTGAAAAGGTTATGGTTCAGCTTGATGAGGTAGATCAAAACGATCTCGTCGCCATTTATGAAAATGAATAATAGATCACCTTTTTAAAGGCAATCCAGAGAGGTTGCAAAGAGGTGCACAACAAAGTCCCGAAAGTATTCGGCAGGTCTTTGTATGCCTCTTTGCGTAAAAATAGCAAAGAGGTTTTTTTATACAGTCATTGAGTCATCCTAAAATGAAAGTTAACAATCAGGGGGAAAATCATCATGAGTAAGAAAAAAGTAAATTTAGGAGTCAGGGATGTCCCGACACCTTTCTCTTGGGTTTCATTCAGCCTGCAGCATTTGTTTGCCATGTTTGGCTCAACGATTTTGGTACCGAAGCTGGTCGGAATGAGTCCTGCTGTGGCACTGGTGACAAGCGGCATCGGGACACTTGCATACCTTCTTATTACGAAAGGGCAAATTCCGGCGTATCTCGGTTCATCCTTCGCCTTTATTTCTCCGATCATACTGGTAAAAGCGACCGGCGGGCCGGGAGCGGCAATGGTCGGGGCGTTTCTTGCAGGGCTAGTATACGGGCTGATTGCCTTATTGATCAGGCAGCTTGGAACCGGTTGGCTGATGAAGATTCTCCCACCTGTAGTCGTAGGCCCTGTTATTATCGTCATCGGGCTGGGGCTGGCAAGTACTGCAGTAAACATGGCGATGTACGCTGATCCGAACGCGAGTGAATTGGTCTACAGCTTAAAGCACTTCAGTGTTGCAGGAGTTACGCTGGCGATCACGATTATTTGCGCGATTTTCTTACGAGGATTTTTAAGCCTGATTCCGGTTCTGATCGGAATCATCGGCGGATACCTGTTTGCCCTTACTCAAGGGATTGTCAACTTCCAGCCGGTGCTTGACGCGAAATGGTTTGCGGTGCCTGAATTTATCATCCCGTTTAAAGATTATTCACCGTCAGTAACAATCGGCATCGCAGCAGCAATGGTTCCCGTCGCGTTTGTGACAATGTCGGAGCATATCGGCCACCAAATGGTGCTGAGCAAAGTTGTTGGACAAGATTTCATTAAAAAGCCGGGGCTGCATCGCTCCATTATGGGTGACAGCGTGGCGACAATTCTTGCTTCCCTGATCGGCGGTCCGCCGACAACGACTTACGGGGAAAACATTGGCGTGCTGGCCATCACAAGAGTATTCAGCGTCTTTGTCATCGGCGGCGCGGCGGTGATTGCCCTTTGCTTCGGTTTTATCGGCAAAATCTCAGCACTGATCAGTTCAGTGCCGTCAGCGGTCATGGGAGGCGTCTCCTTCCTGCTGTTCGGAATCATCGCTTCGAGCGGTCTGAGAATGCTGATTGACAACAAAATTGATTATGAAAACAACAGAAACCTTATTATTACCTCAGTTATCCTTGTGATCGGTGTAGGAGGCGCTTTTATCCAAGTGTCTCAAGGAGGATTTCAAGTGTCAGGAATGGCGCTTGCCGCAATTGTCGGTGTCATCTTAAACCTGATTCTTCCGCAGGCGAAGGAAGAGCAGGCTGACACATCTGAACAACATCATATCTAAAACCTTTTAATGAAAGTCCAGAGAGGCTTGGAAGGGTTATAAAGAGAAGGAAGCTTTCAATGCTGCCCTCATTTAACCATACCCCGAGTCTATCTAAGACCGGGGTTTTTTCAGCCTTAAAGTTGAAACGAGAGGGGAAAGAACATGAAGCATTTAACGACGATGAGTGAACTTAGCACTGAGGAAATCAAAGATTTGCTTCAAACAGCACAAGACCTCAAAAGCGGAAAAACAGACAATTGGCTTACGGGAAAATTTGCAGCGAACCTGTTTTTTGAACCGAGCACGAGAACCCGGTTCAGCTTTGAGGTCGCAGAAAAAAAGCTGGGCATGAATGTGCTGAACCTTGATGGAACAAGCACAAGCGTGCAAAAAGGCGAAACCTTATATGACACTATCCGAACGCTCGAATCAATTGGTGTGGACGTGTGCGTCATCAGGCACAGCGAGGATGAGTACTATAAAGAGCTTGTCAGCCAGATAAACATCCCGATTTTGAATGCGGGAGACGGATGTGGCCAGCATCCGACACAATCACTGCTTGATTTAATGACGATTAATGAAGAGTTCCATACGTTCAAAGGGCTTACCGTCTCCATTCACGGCGATATCAAGCACAGCAGAGTGGCTAGATCTAATGCGGAAGTGTTGACAAGATTGGGTGCCCGTGTCCTGTTTTCAGGTCCTTCGGAATGGCGGGATGAAGAAAATCCATTCGGCACGTATGTCTCAATGGATGAAGCAGTTGAGTTTTCCGATGTCGTCATGCTGCTTCGCATTCAAAATGAAAGACATCAGTCCGTTGTCAGCCAGGACGGCTATTTAAACAAATACGGCTTGACCGTAGAGCGGGCTGAGCGTATGAAGCAGCATGCGATCATTATGCATCCTGCTCCGGTAAACAGAGGAGTGGAGATTGATGACAGCTTAGTAGAAAGCGAAAAATCAAGAATCTTCAAGCAAATGCAAAATGGCGTATTTATCAGAATGGCAGTGATACAGCGTGCCTTACAAACCAAAGTGAAAAGAGGAGAAGCAGCGTATGTCATATCTCATTAAAAACGGCTGGATACTTAACGAAAATGGTGAAAAAACAGAAACGGATATTCGAGTGACGGGAGAAATCATCTCCGAAATCGGTCAGCTTGATGCAACGGATGAAGAAACGGTAATTGATGCAAAAGGATTGCTCGTTTCACCAGGGTTTGTTGATCTCCACGTACACTTCAGAGAGCCGGGCGGAGAGAAAAAAGAAACCATTGAAACCGGTGCAAAAGCAGCGGCGCGCGGCGGCTATACAACAGTAGCAGCAATGCCGAATACGCGGCCGGTTCCTGATACGAAGGAGCAGATGGAATGGGTGCAAAACCGTATTAAAGAAACATCATGCGTAAGAGTTCTTCCATATGCATCCATTACGATCAGACAAATCGGTGATGAGATGACAAACTTTGAAGCTTTAAAAGAAGCCGGAGCATTTGCTTTTACAGATGACGGCGTCGGTATACAGACAGCAGGAATGATGTATGAAGCGATGAAACGGGCAGCTGCGATCGACAAAGCGATTGTCGCACATTGCGAAGACAACTCCTTAATTTACGGAGGCAGCGTTCATGAGGGGACATTCTCCAAAGCGAACGGGCTCAACGGCATTCCTTCTGTGTGTGAATCAGTTCATATTGCCCGCGATGTATTGCTGGCTGAGGCTGCAGACTGCCATTACCATGTATGCCATATCAGTACGAAAGAATCTGTCAGGGTCGTACGTGATGCGAAAAAAGCAGGAATCAGAGTGACAGCAGAAGTGTCACCACACCATTTGCTGCTTTGTGATGAGGACATTCCGGGACTTGACACAAATTATAAAATGAATCCTCCTCTCCGCAGTGCAGAAGACAGAGCGGCTTTAATCGAAGGTCTTTTAGACGGAACGATTGATTTTATCGCAACAGACCATGCGCCGCATACAGAAGAAGAGAAAAATACAGACATGAAGCTGGCGCCATTTGGAATTGTCGGCTTAGAAACAGCGTTCCCGCTCCTATACACACACTTTGTCAAAAATGGCAGCTGGTCGCTGAAACAGCTGATTGATTACATGACAATCAAACCATGCGAAGCGTTCGGTCTCCCATACGGAACATTACAAACGGGGCGAGTTGCTGACATTACGTTAATCGATTTGGAAAAAGAAGCAGTTATAGACAAAGAGACATTTTTATCAAAGGGAAAAAACACACCATTTAACGGCATCAGCTGCACCGGCTGGCCGGTCGCTACAATTGCGGCAGGGAAGCTTGCTTATGAGGAAGGGAGACTTGTCAAATGAAGAGACGATTAGTATTGGAAAACGGAGCGGTATTCGAGGGAGAAGCCTTCGGAAGCTTAGAACACAGCATGGGAGAAGTCGTTTTTAACACTGGGATGACAGGCTATCAGGAAATTTTATCTGACCCTTCTTACTGCGGGCAGATCGTAACATTAACGTACCCGCTCATCGGAAATTACGGCATCAACCGTGATGATTTTGAATCCATTACCCCTTTTGTGAAAGGGCTGATCATCAAAGAATTGTGTGAACTGCCTTCCAACTGGCGTTCAGCATACACATTAGATGAGTATTTAAAAATGAAAAACATTCCGGGACTGCAGGGAATTGATACAAGAAAGCTGACAAGAATGATCCGCACGGCAGGCGCGCTAAAAGGAACATTCGCTTCACCTGATGAAGATATCGAAGCAGTGCTGAAAAGACTGAACGAAACTGAACTGCCGAGAAATCAAGTATCCCAAGTATCGGCCAAAACCGCATATCCGAGCCCTGGAAGAGGCAAACGCATTGTCTTGGTTGACTTCGGCATGAAGCACGGCATTCTTAGAGAGCTGAACAAACGAAAATGTGACGTCATCGTTGTGCCTTACAACATTACAGCGGAAGAAGTGCTCCAGCTGAAACCGGACGGCATCATGCTTTCTAATGGACCTGGAGATCCGAAAGATGTGCCTGAAGCGATTGAAATGATTAAAGGTGTTCTCGGAAAAGTGCCATTATTCGGAATATGTCTCGGCCACCAGTTATTCGGGCTGGCGTGCGGAGCGAATACTGAAAAAATGAAATTCGGCCACAGGGGTTCAAACCACCCGGTAAAAGAGCTGGCTACCGGAAAAGTCGCCTTAACATCTCAAAACCATGGCTATACAGTCTCATCCGTCAGCGAAACAGAACTGGAAGTGACGCATATCGCAATTAACGACGATACGATTGAAGGGCTGAAGCATAAAACACTGCCGGCATTTACGGTTCAATATCATCCTGAAGCCTCACCTGGTCCTGAGGATGCCAACCATCTATTTGACAGATTCATCGAAATGATCGAAACAACAGAGAAAGAAGGGGAAGCGGTATGCCAAAACGCGTAGACATTAACAAAATTTTAGTAATCGGATCTGGACCGATCATCATCGGCCAAGCAGCAGAATTTGACTATGCGGGAACACAAGCCTGCCTTGCTTTGAAAGAAGAAGGCTATGAGGTCATCCTTGTCAACTCAAACCCTGCCACGATCATGACAGATACAGAAATGGCTGACCGGGTTTACATCGAACCGCTCACTCCTGAATTCCTGACGCGAATCATCAGAAAAGAGCGCCCGGATGCCATTCTTCCTACTCTCGGAGGCCAAACCGGTTTGAATCTTGCGGTTGAGCTTTCTGAAAGAGGCGTGCTGGAAGAGTGCGGCGTCGAAGTGCTTGGCACGAAGCTGTCTGCGATTCAGCAGGCTGAAGACCGCGACTTGTTCAGAACACTTATGAATGATCTGAATGAACCGGTGCCAGAAAGTGAGATTATCCACTCTCTGGAAGAAGCAGAAAACTTCGTCAGCCAAATTGGTTTCCCTGTTATTGTCCGCCCGGCATATACATTAGGCGGAACAGGCGGAGGCATCTGCTCGAATGAAACAGAGCTGAAAGAAATTGTTGAGAACGGCTTAAAATTAAGCCCGGTGCATCAATGTCTGCTTGAAAAAAGCATCGCCGGCTATAAAGAAATCGAGTATGAAGTCATGAGAGACAGCCAGGACCACGCCATTGTCGTTTGTAATATGGAGAACATTGATCCAGTCGGAATCCACACTGGAGACAGTATTGTTGTCGCGCCAAGCCAAACGCTCAGCGACCGCGAATATCAGCTCTTGCGGAATGTATCGTTAAAACTGATCCGCGCGCTTGGAATCGAAGGCGGATGTAACGTACAGCTCGCTTTAGATCCAGACAGCTTTCAATACTACATTATTGAAGTAAACCCGCGGGTCAGCCGTTCATCTGCCCTTGCATCAAAAGCAACGGGATATCCGATTGCAAAGCTTGCTGCTAAAATCGCTGTCGGCCTTTCATTAGATGAAATGATGAACCCGGTGACAGGAAAAACATATGCAGCATTTGAACCGGCTCTTGACTACGTCGTATCAAAAATTCCGCGCTGGCCGTTTGATAAGTTTGAATCAGCAAACAGAAAGCTCGGCACGCAAATGAAAGCGACAGGAGAGGTCATGGCGATCGGCCGCACGCTTGAAGAGTCATTGCTGAAGGCTGTGCGTTCACTGGAAGCGGATGTGTATCATCTTGAATTGAAAGACGCTGCTGACATTTCCGATGAGCTTCTTGAAAAACGAATTAAAAAAGCCGGTGATGAACGCTTATTCTACTTAGCTGAAGCGTACAGAAGAGGCTACACGGTAGAAGACCTCCATGAATTTTCCGCGATCGATGTCTTCTTCCTGCATAAGCTGTTCGGGATCGTACAGTTTGAAAAAGAACTGAAGGCGAATGCGGGTGATACTGACGTACTGAGACGGGCAAAAGAACTCGGATTCTCTGATAAGTACATCAGCCGTGAGTGGGAAATGAAAGAATCGGAGCTTTACAGCTTAAGAAAACAAGCGGGAATTGCGCCGGTATTCAAAATGGTGGATACGTGCGCGGCGGAATTTGAATCAGAAACGCCATACTTCTACAGCACATACGAAGAGGAAAATGAATCTGTCGTTACAGATACGAAAAGTGTGATGGTTCTTGGTTCGGGGCCGATTCGAATCGGTCAGGGTGTTGAATTCGACTATGCGACTGTTCACTCTGTATGGGCAATTAAACAAGCAGGCTATGAAGCCATTATTGTCAATAACAACCCGGAAACCGTTTCAACAGATTTTAGTATCTCAGACAAGCTGTACTTTGAGCCGCTTACGATTGAAGATGTCATGCACATCATTGACCTCGAACAGCCGGTGGGCGTTGTCGTACAGTTCGGCGGACAAACTGCCATTAACCTTGCTGACGAGCTTTCTGCACGCGGAGTGAAAATCCTTGGGACTTCGTTAGAAGATTTAGACCGTGCGGAAGATCGGGATAAATTCGAACAAGCGCTTGGAGAACTCGGTGTTCCGCAGCCGCTTGGCAAAACAGCGACATCAGTTGATCAGGCGGTAAGCATCGCGAGTGATATCGGCTATCCGGTACTGGTGCGCCCTTCCTATGTGCTTGGCGGCCGGGCGATGGAGATTGTTTATCATGAAGAAGAACTGCTTCATTACATGAAAAACGCAGTCAAAATCAATCCGCAGCACCCTGTATTAATTGATAGATATTTAACTGGGAAAGAAATTGAAGTGGATGCAGTATCTGATGGTGAAACAGTCGTCATTCCGGGAATTATGGAACACATTGAACGTGCGGGCGTTCACTCCGGAGACTCAATCGCTGTTTATCCGCCTCAGTCACTCACAGAGGACATTAAGAAAAAAATTGAACAATACACGATCGCACTTGCTAAAGGGCTGAACATTGTCGGTTTGCTCAATATTCAATTCGTCTTATCACAAGGCGAAGTGTACGTGCTCGAAGTAAATCCGAGATCAAGCAGAACCGTACCGTTCTTAAGCAAAATCACGGGTATCCCAATGGCGAACATTGCTACAAAAGTCATTCTCGGCCAAAAGCTGGCTGCGTTTGGCTATACAGAGGGCCTTCAGCCTGAACAGCAAGGTGTATTTGTAAAAGCGCCTGTCTTCTCCTTCGCTAAGCTGAGAAGAGTGGACATTACGTTAGGGCCTGAAATGAAATCAACAGGTGAGGTCATGGGGAAAGATTCCACCCTTGAAAAAGCGCTCTATAAAGCTCTGATTGCTTCAGGCATTCAAATCCCTAACTACGGATCTGTGCTTTTAACAGTGGCTGATAAGGATAAAGAAGAAGGGCTTGCCATCGCTAAGAGGTTCCATGCGATCGGCTACAACATTTTAGCGACTGAAGGAACGGCAGGTTACCTGAAAGAAGCTTCAATTCCAGCGAAAGTCGTCGGGAAAATCGGCCAGGACGGCCCGAACTTGCTTGACGTGATCAGAAACGGAGAAGCGCAGTTTGTCATCAATACGCTGACAAAAGGAAAGCAGCCGGCAAGAGACGGATTTAGAATCAGACGTGAATCAGTAGAAAACGGTGTTGCCTGCTTAACATCTTTAGATACGGCAGAAGCGATATTGCGAGTGCTGGAAAGCATGACATTCCGTGCTGATCAAATGCCTGTAGTCAACACAAATCAGGAGGCGGCAGTCACTATATGAAAAAAGCGTATTTGACAGTATGTTCTAACCAGCAAATTGCAGACCGGGTGTATCAAATGGTTCTGAAAGGGGAGCTTGTCCAAGGGTTTACAACCCCGGGACAGTTCCTTCATCTGAAAGTGAGCGAAGCGGTTACGCCTCTTTTGAGAAGACCAATTAGCATCGCCGACGTCAACTTTGAAAAAAATGAAGTCACCATCATTTATCGAGTAGATGGGGAAGGAACAAGACTCTTGTCACTGAAGCAGCAGGGAGAACTTGTGGATGTCCTCGGGCCTTTGGGAAATGGCTTTCCTGTCAATGAAGTCCAACCCGGAAAGACGGCTTTGCTGGTAGGAGGCGGTGTAGGTGTGCCGCCTCTCCAAGAGCTGTCGAAACGCTTGAACGAAAAAGGGGTCAAGGTCATACACGTTTTAGGATTCCAATCGGCAAAGGATGTTTTTTACGAAGAAGAATGCCGGCAGTACGGAGACACGTATGTGGCAACAGCTGACGGAACCTATGGGGAAACCGGGTTTGTTACAAATGTGATTAAACAGAAAAATCTAGAGTTTGACATTCTCCTCAGCTGCGGGCCGACACCGATGCTGAAGGCATTAAAACAGGAATATGCCCATAAAGAAGTTTACCTGTCCATGGAGGAACGAATGGGCTGCGGAATCGGCGCCTGCTTCGCGTGTGTGTGCCATACAAACGAAAGTGAGACATCCTACGTAAAAGTATGTCTCGACGGACCTGTATTTAAAGCTCAGGAGGTGGCGCTGTAATGCTAGAGGTGAAATTGCCGGGACTTGATTTGAAAAATCCGATCATTCCTGCATCAGGCTGCTTCGGTTTTGGAAAAGAGTTTGCGCGTTTTTATGATTTATCTTGTCTCGGAGCAATTATGATCAAAGCTACGACAAAGGAGCCTCGCTTCGGGAACCCGACGCCTAGGGTAGCTGAGACTGGCGCCGGAATGCTCAATGCGATCGGTCTCCAAAATCCGGGGCTGGAAAGCGTTTTGCAAAATGAGCTGCCGTGGCTTGAGCAGTTTGATACGCCGATCATTGCAAATGTCGCAGGTTCTCAAGTCGAGGATTATGTTGAAGTTGCAGAGCATATCAGCAAAGCGCCTAATGTTCATGCACTTGAATTGAACATTTCCTGTCCGAATGTGAAAACAGGCGGAATCGCTTTTGGCACGAACCCTGAAATGGCTGCTGATTTGACGAAGGCGGTTAAAGAGGTTTCAGAAGTACCCGTTTATGTAAAGCTTTCCCCGAACGTGGCAAATATCACAGAAATTGCATCTGCGATCGAAGAGGCGGGAGCGGACGGTCTTACGATGATTAACACATTAATCGGCATGAGGCTTGATTTAAAATCAGGCAAGCCGATATTAGCGAATAAAACAGGGGGGCTTTCCGGCCCTGCCGTGAAGCCGGTTGCCATTCGCATGGTGTATGAAGTCAGCCAAGCGGTCAATATCCCGATTATCGGAATGGGAGGCGTGCAGACGGCCGAAGATGCACTGGAGTTTCTTCTCGCGGGAGCAAGCGCGGTCGCTGTCGGAACAGCAAACTTTGTGAATCCTTTTGCATGCCCGGACATGATTGAACAGCTTCCATCTGTTTTGCGTCAATACGGCTATCAATCAATTGAAGAATGCATCGGAAGGAGCTGGAACCATGAAAAACAACCTGCCCATCATCGCGCTTGATTTTGCATCAGCTGAAGAAACACTTGCGTTCTTAGCGCCTTTTCAGCAAGAACCGTTATTTGTAAAGGTTGGAATGGAACTTTTTTATCAAGAAGGGCCTTCTATAGTTAAACAATTAAAAGAAAGAAATTGCGAGCTGTTTTTAGATTTAAAGCTTCATGACATCCCGACCACTGTAAACAAAGCGATGAAGCGCCTTGCCGGTCTCGGGGTGGACCTCGTCAATGTTCATGCGGCCGGAGGCAAAAAAATGATGCAAGCAGCTCTGGAAGGCTTAGAAGAAGGAACGCTTTCCGGAAAAAAACGCCCGTCACTTATCGCGGTAACCCAGCTGACAAGCACATCTGAACAAATGATGAAGAATGAACTGCTGATCGAAAAGCCTTTGATCGACACGGTCGTGCACTACAGCAAGCTGGCAGAAGAAAGCGGACTTGATGGAGTAGTTTGCTCTGTTCATGAAGCAAAAGCCATTTACCAAGCGGTGTCGCCTTCATTTCTGACTGTCACTCCGGGGATCAGGATGTCAGAGGACGCTGCGAATGACCAAATCCGCGTAGCGACACCTGCAATTGCAAAAGAGAAAGGTTCATCAGCGATTGTGGTAGGACGCTCGATTACCAAAGCGAAAGACCAAGTAAAAGCCTATGAAGCTGTCAGACTCGAATGGGAGGGAATCAAATCATGAAACAAATCATCGCAAAACATCTATTAGACATCCAAGCTGTATTTTTACGCCCGAACGAGCCATTTACATGGGCAAGCGGCATTTTATCGCCAATCTACTGTGACAACCGCCTTACGCTATCTTTCCCGGAGGTCAGAAATGATGTCGCCTCAGGTATCAGCAAGCTTGTCGAAGAGCATTTTCCTGAAGCTGAAATGATTGCGGGAACAGCTACAGCCGGTATTCCTCATGCTGCTCTGGCGGCTGACCGTTTGAATCTTCCGATGTGTTATGTGAGAAGCAAGCCGAAAGCGCACGGAAAAGGGAATCAGATTGAGGGAGCTGTTCAAAAGGGGCAAAAAACTGTCGTTATTGAAGACTTAATCTCCACAGGAGGAAGCGTACTTGAAGCTGCGGCAGCTTTACAAGCGGCTGGCTGTGAAGTGCTCGGTGTCGTCTCCATTTTTACGTACGGGCTCCCTAAAGCGCAGGAAGCCTTCGCAAAGGCAGAACTTCCATACTACTCTTTAACTGATTACGATACGCTCACAGAGGTCGCGCTCGAAAACGGAAATATTCATTCGGACGATCTAGAAAAGCTGAAAACGTGGAAACGAAATCCCGAGTCAAAAGATTGGTTTAAAAAATAAGAAATAAATTTCGGTGATGTATAGAGGCTTCAAAGCCTTGTTGTACTTGAAAACAGGCCACTCGGT
>NZ_JAVAXX010000460.1:0-3326 GCF_042709275.1 Bacillus sp. LR_5
ATCAATTAAATAGCGAACATTCAGCTCTTCTCCAGTTGCATCTTTAATAATGTCTAACGGCTTTTTCCGTTTTCCGTGAATGTGCACCTTTTCCGTCAGCCATTGCTTTATCGGATGGAACTCTCCTCTTTCCAAGAGAGCGTCAAATTCAGGGAGATCCTCAAGCATTTTTTGTTTCAGCTGAGCCGCATACATGTAGCCGAGCGCATAGGATGGGAAGTAGCCGAAATCTCCACCTGCCCAATGGACGTCCTGTAAAATCCCCTCTGCGTCGGTCTGCGGTGTAATCCCTAAATAATCCTGGTATTTTTGATTCCAAAGCGACGGCAGATCTTCCACAGACACTTCATTGCTGAAAATCGCTTTTTCAATTTCATAACGGATGATGATATGAAGAGGATACGTCAATTCATCCGCTTCGACCCTGATAAATGAAGGTTTTGATTCATTGATTGCCCGGACAAAATCATCCAGGGAGATGTCCTTGAACTGTACAGGTGATGCCTCTTGAATCTTCTGATAGTACGGAGTCCAAAAATGCTTGTTGCGGCCGATAAAATTCTCGTAAAATAATGATTGCGATTCATGAATTCCCATTGATGCGCCGTCTGACAAGTTCGTGCCACTGAGTGCTTCATCAATATTTTGCTCGTAAATCGCGTGCCCGCACTCATGAATGGTGCCAAAGATCGCCGTCCGGAAATCTTTTTCATCATATCTCGTCGTGACCCGAACGTCTCCCCGATTCAGCGTAGTTGCAAACGGATGAACGGTTTCATCAAGTCTTCCGCCATCAAAATCGTAGCCAAGCTCCTGTAAAAAATACAGACTGAGCTCTTTTTGCTTTTCTTTCGGGAACGCTTTTGTAAGAAAGCTTGTATCTGGTTTATTTCCGGAAGCTGTCACCTGTTTAACAAGAGGGATAATCGCTTCCTTCAGCTCAGCAAACAGCTGATCAAGCACCTTTACCGTGACGCCGGGCTCAAACAAATCAAGCAATGCATCATAAGGATGCTCTTGATATCCCCAATACGTAATAAAACGTTTATTGAATTCAATCAGCTGTTCTAAATAAGGAGAAAACAAGCTGAAATCAGATTTTCCTTTCGCTTCCTCCCACGCTGTTTCTGCCTTTGAACACAGAATCACGTATTCTTTGTATTCAGCCTCAGGGATTTTCTTATTCTCTTCATACTCTTTTTTCGCCAGTTCCACTGCTTTTTTCGTATCTTCCGACAAGTCATCAAATCGTTCATACAGGACATCGATAAGCTCCTTCATTCGATCTGATGTTTGGATATTGAATATATCTGTTGAAAGCTGGCCGATACTTTCGGCACGATCCTCTGAGCCGTTTTTCGGCGCGCCTGTTCTGGAGTCCCAGTGCATTAACGCAACTGCTTCGCTGTAATGTGAGATTCTTTTTAAAAGATCAAAAAATTCTTTTTCATATGTATGTATCTCCATATCCATTCCCTCCCTATTCTAGCCGTTCCATTACAGGCTAATGGAAGGGGGTATGAAAGTCAAATTGTTTGTATAAAAGGCTGCCGGTATGTTTTTATGGCAGCCTTTTTATTCAGTTGATCGTCATTTGATTTTTTGGCGGAGGTGTTCTCCGCTTTTTCTGCTTGATTTTTTTATCTACCCACACTGTTGCCAGCGGGGTTAAGAGCGAGGTGACAATAACGCTTGTCGCGATAATTGCAGTTGCCGACTCAGCAACTGGCGCAAATGAGGCATTCGCTTCCGCTAATGCATATGGCACGGCTACAGCCGCCCCTGCCGTAGAAGAAGCGGCCACTCCCGCGACACCATCTCCCCGCGCAATAAAACGATCAAGCAAAAACAAAGAACTGCCCGATAAAATGACGACAGAAACTCCGATAAAAATGCCGAGCAGCCCTGATTGGATCAGCATTCCAAAATTCAAGGTATTGCCGAGCGAAAAGGCGAAAAATGGAATGATCGCCGGCACAACCTTGCTGAATAAGTCTCTGAGATCATGATCCAGATTTCCAAGTATACATCCAAGTAAAAACGGGATGACTGTCGCTGCCAGCGTTTCCCATGGGAATGCGGCAAGTCCCGTCACACCAAACGTCACCATGGTCATAAAAGGACCAGATTCTGTACTGATAAAGGCGAAAGCGCCCGCATCCTCTTTTCTTCCCATGTGATTCATGAGCGCCAAATACAGTCCGCCGTTCGTTTCATTCATTACCGCGACAATTGCTAAAACAGAAAGGCCTGCAAAAAAGCCGGATTGTATGCCTTCGTCAGGTATAAATTGCGCTGCGATCACGCCGAGCAGCGCCGCAAATCCGATCTTCCCCAATAATAACGTGATTCCTTTTCTTGCGATATAGCCTGAAGAACGAAAATCAATCGTTGCTCCTACGCAAAAGATAAAAACACCCAGTATCGGCAGCGTTCCGGTAATCAAAGCACCCGTAAACCCTCCAAAGAACTCCGCTGTTCCAGGCGCAAACGTGTTGAGCGCCGCTCCAAGAAATAGCGGAATAATCATCATTCCGCCAGGTACCCGTTCAATTGTCGCCTTGATTTTCATATTGTGGATTCTCCCATCCTCCGGTTATGAAAAAACAATTCCACTTACACTTGGAAAACAGCCTGCAAATCCTCTTTTGAACAGCTGCCCAACTGGCTGCCGACTCCGACGGCGCCAGCTCCGGCTCTAAGCCAATCAGGCACTTCAGACGGATGTATCCCGCCTGTCGGAATAAAGGTCACCTGCGGGAAAGGACCCGCTAAATTTTTCATAAACGGAATGCCAAACACACCGCTTGGGAACAGCTTTAATGTCGTGAACCCGAATGTCAACGCTTCCATAATTTCGCTCGGAGTCAAGACGCCGGGGATATAATGTGTCTTTACAAAAGATAGATGTTCAGCAAGATCAGCTGAAAAACCCGGACTGACAATAAACTGCGCGCCAGCCTCAGCAGCTTCCCCAGCTTGCTGCGCGCTGATGACCGTGCCCGCGCCAATTAAAATATCTTCCCTATTACGGAAGGATTCGATAATATCTGATGCCCCGGGGGTCGTATACGTCACTTCAACTGCACGAATCCCTTTATCTAATAAACTCTCAATCTGCTGACAGGCCTCCTGCTTATCCTTTGAACGAATGACTGCAATCAGCTTTGCTTCTTTCAGACGGTTTACAACGACTTTGGACTCCATATTAATAATCCCCTTTCTTTTGGTGAACCGTTCTTTGAGCAGATAAAAAAGAAGCTAATTTCTCCCTGGTCGGCAAACCGTCCATATCCCCCGGTGCCTGCACTTGCAAAGCGCCAATC
>NZ_JAVAXX010000461.1:0-3312 GCF_042709275.1 Bacillus sp. LR_5
GTGCAAAGAGCTTATCCAGCTCGGTTTATGTCGTAAAGGCTCAAATTCATGCTGGCGGTCGAGGCAAAGCTGGTGGGGTAAAAATAGCAAAATCATTAGACGAAGTAAAAGCGTATGCCGAAGAACTATTAGGGAAGACCCTAGTTACACATCAGACGGGTCCGGACGGCCAAGTAATAAAACGCTTACTTATTGAAGAAGGCTGCGATATTAAAAAAGAATATTACATCGGTCTAGTGCTTGACCGCGCCACTTCAAGAATCGTTTTGATGGCTTCTGAAGAAGGCGGAACGGAAATTGAAGAGGTTGCGGAGAAAACACCGGAAAAAATCAAAAAAGCTGTCATTGATCCGGCTGTTGGCCTTCAAGGCTATCAAGCCAGAGAAATTGCATTCGCTATTAATATTCCAAAAGAGCTCGTGGGAAAAGCTGCTAAATTTATGCTTGGACTATATAAAGCGTTTGTTGAGAAAGACTGCTCAATCGCCGAAATCAATCCGCTTGTTGTTACCGGCGACGGAAATGTGATGGCGCTTGATGCAAAATTGAATTTTGACAGCAATGCGTTGTACCGACAAAAGGACATTATGGAATACAGAGATTTGGATGAAGAAGATCCGAAAGAAATTGAAGCGTCCAAATATGATCTAAGCTACATTTCCCTTGATGGAAATATCGGCTGTATGGTAAACGGCGCGGGGCTTGCGATGTCCACGATGGATATTATCAAGCATTATGGAGGAGAACCGGCCAACTTCCTTGATGTGGGCGGCGGTGCAACCGCTGAAAAAGTCACGGAAGCATTTAAAATCATTCTTTCTGATCAAAACGTTAAAGGGATTTTTGTCAACATTTTCGGCGGCATTATGAAATGTGATGTCATCGCAGAAGGGGTTGTTGAAGCGACTAGACAAGTTGGTTTGACATTGCCGCTTGTCGTCCGTCTTGAAGGCACAAACGTGGATCTAGGGAAGAAAATCCTTAGTGAATCAGGATTAAACATTACATCTGCGGAATCAATGGCTGACGGCGCGCAGAAAATCGTATCCTTAGTTTAAGAAAGAATGAAAGGCAGGGGACCAAATAATGAGTGTTTTCATTAATAAAGATACAAGAGTTATTGTGCAAGGGATTACAGGTTCTACCGCTTTATTTCATACGAAGCAGATGCTTGAGTACGGCACAAATATCGTTGGCGGTGTAACACCTGGAAAAGGCGGAACAGAAGCGGAAGGTGTTCCTGTATTTAATACAGTGGCTGAAGCAGTTCAAACGACCGGCGCTAACGCGTCTGTTATATATGTGCCCGCACCGTTTGCAGCTGATGCGATTATGGAAGCGGTAGATGCGGAGCTTGATCTCGTGATTTGTATCACAGAACATATCCCGGTTTTGGATATGGTGAAGGTCAAACGCTTCATGGAAGGCAAGAAAACGAGACTGATAGGGCCGAACTGTCCTGGTGTCATTACGCCTGAAGAATGTAAAATCGGCATTATGCCCGGATACATCCATAAAAAGGGTCATGTAGGCGTTGTATCACGTTCAGGAACATTAACATACGAAGCGGTGCACCAGCTCTCAGAAGCGGGTGTAGGGCAATCTACAGCTGTTGGAATCGGCGGCGACCCTGTAAATGGAACAAACTTTATTGACGTTTTAAAAGCGTTTAACGAAGATCCTGACACACACGCAGTCATCATGATTGGCGAAATCGGCGGTACGGCCGAAGAGGAAGCGGCAGAGTGGGTAAAAGCCAACATGACAAAACCGGTAGTCGGTTTTATCGGCGGTAAAACAGCACCTCCTGGGAAGCGCATGGGGCATGCAGGCGCCATTATTTCCGGCGGGAAAGGGACAGCTGATGAAAAAATCAAAACCCTTAATGCATGCGGAATCGAAGTTGCAGAGACACCTTCTGTCATGGGTGAAACCTTAATCAAGGTGCTGAAAGAGAAGAACTTGTTCGAAACTTGTAAAACGCATTAATAAAAAAGGGACAGCCGTCAAGGCTGTTCCTGCTTTTTCTAACAAAAGGAGGTCAATCTATTGGATCAGGCCGCTGCCTGCCTAACGATTTGCAGAATCAATCAATTATTATCCCCATCCCTTCTATTAAAATGGTGGAAAGCCGATCCGTCTATGTCGCTGACATCACCCGTGTTACAAACGGTTACTCGTGATCAAATAAAAGCAGCTGCATTAAAAAACGAAATAGAACAATTTTATCCAAAGCTCCCGCGTGTACTTGCTGCTTATCGTGAGCAAGGCATTAACACCATCCCTATTTCTTCAAAGCAATATCCTTTCTGGCTTAAAAGCATTTATGATCCCCCCGCCGTACTGTTTGCAAAAGGTGATATGACTCTTCTTTCGAAAGGGAGAAAAATTGGAATTGTAGGGACAAGAAATCCAACAGCTTATGGGAAACAAGTTGTCAATCATCTTACAAAAGAGATCTGTCGTAAAGGTTGGGTGATTGTCAGCGGACTGGCGTCTGGGATAGACGGAATGTCCCATGCTGCAAGTATTAAGGCGAAGGGGCGGACAATTGGCGTCATTGCAGGCGGATTTCAACACATTTATCCCCGAGAAAACCTTCAGTTAGCAGATCACATGGCTAAACACCATATCCTGCTGTCAGAGCACCCACCTGAAACTAAACCCCAAAAATGGCATTTCCCTATGAGAAACCGTATTATCAGCGGACTAAGTGAAGGCGTTATTGTCGTTCAGGGCAAAGAAAAAAGCGGTTCGCTGATTACTGCCTATCAAGCATTGGAACAAGGGAGAGAGGTATTTGCCGTACCCGGTTCATTGTTTGACCCTTACGCCGGAGGTCCTATAAAACTGATCCAGCAGGGGGCTAAAGCCATATGGTCAGCAGAGGATATTTTCGAGGAACTTCCTGAGAGAAACGTTCAATATACGGAACCCTTTTGAATTATCGTTTGACAAACGGTATTGTAATATTTAATAATAGTGAGGATTTAAAGTTGCATATTGTTTTCTATTTAATTAATGACGTTCATGATAAAGAATGAAATGTTGAAAGCCAAATAAAGACAGCTGCAAAAATAAAATTGAAATATCTTGAAAAGAGAGAGAACACCTCTTGAGGGGGATGAAAATGTCTGATTATCTAGTCATCGTGGAATCGCCCGCTAAGGCGAAAACGATTGAACGTTACTTAGGTAAAAAATATAAAGTAAAAGCATCAATGGGACATGTCCGGGATCTTCCAAAAAGTCAAATGGGAGTTGACATAGAACAGAATTTTGAACCGAAATATATTACCATTCGAGGTAAAGG
>NZ_JAVAXX010000462.1:0-3294 GCF_042709275.1 Bacillus sp. LR_5
AACGAAACCTCCTATCATCCTCTTACATGTTAGCTAATTCAGATACGTTTGACAAATGTTTAAGCACGTTTGCTGTTTTCTTTTTCATCCACTATAATATAAACGCTATCTAATGGAAGGAAAAGGGGTTTTATGTGATGCTTGGAGAAATTAGATTAAAAAACATATTTTTTATTTTAATCGGAGCGGCAATTTTTTCATTTGGCTTGGTTCATTTCAATATGCAGAACAATCTGGCTGAGGGCGGTTTTACAGGTATTACACTTTTGCTTTATGCCCTTTTCCACATCAGCCCCTCTATATCGAACCTGGTGTTGAACATTCCGATTTTTTTTATTGGCTGGCGTTTGCTCGGCAGGACAATGTTTGTTTATACCCTTGTCGGCACTGTAGCCTTGTCTTTGTTCCTCAGCATCTTTCAGCGATATGAAATCCATATGCCCCTTCAGCACGACTTAGCGCTCGCCGCTTTATTTGCCGGCGTATTCATCGGAGCCGGACTGGGTATTATTTTTAAGTTCGGCGGTACGACAGGCGGTGTTGATATCATCGCACGTTTAGTGAATAAGTATTTTGGGATTCCGATGGGCAGAACGATGTTTGCTTTCGATGCCTGCGTCATCATTTTGTCTTTGCTTACTTATCTCTCCTATAAAGAAGCGATGTATACGCTGGTAGCTGTATTTGTAGCGGCAAGATTAATCGATTTTATTCAGGAAGGCGGATACGCTGCTAAAGGCGCTACGATCATCTCTTCGAAAAACGACCTGATTCAGAAAAAGATTCTTGAAGAAATGGAACGGGGCGTCACCATTTTGAAAGGACAAGGTTCCTACACAAAAGAGAATATAGATGTACTTTATTGTGTGGTGCCGAAAAATGAATTGGTGATGCTGAAAAGCGTGATTAACTCCATTGATCCCCATGCCTTTGTAGCGGTAAGCGATGTTCACGATGTGCTCGGAGAAGGATTTACGCTTGATGAAAATAAAAATCCGCTTCCGCGCTGACATGTAATAGAAAAAAGGCGGCTGACCGCCGCCCCTCACCCTTATTTAGGGTAGTCCCTTTTTTTCAGCTTGTTTTTTTCCGCCTTGTACTTTCTGTAACCGACATAGGTAAGAGCAGTAATGATGATACTGCCGGTTGTAATCATCACCCAGAGTAAAGACGGATCGGCATCATCCTCCTCCACCCTGTCAAACACATTTTTCAGGTCATGCTGAAGAAGGGAAAGCCGTTCAAGCTTCGTGCTCTCTGTCATTTGCTGAAATTCCTCTTGCTCAATAACATCTATATGTTTTCCGACTGTTTCAAGCTGATCCTCTGATACATCGATTGTAAGACTGGGGTAAATCAAGTCATATAAACTGATAAATTCATTCCATTTTTCATGAAAGCTTGTGCTTCCATTCTTCTGGACATCTCGCTTCAGCTCAGTAAAAGCTTCCATAATCGGTTTTTCCAGTGAGCCCCAAAGCGGGTCAGACCGATTGTCAACCGCATCCATCAGCATTCTGAACTGCGCGGCTGCTCTGAGTTTTTGTGTGTCTGATGTATCAGCTTGCTTTAAACTCCGAACCATATCATTATAGCCCAATGTGATTTGACGAATTTGGGCTCCCGTTAGCATGGGGTCTTGCTGTTTTTTCTCAGCGGATTTTAATGTTTTTTCAAAATACTCCAAGACTTGAAGCGCCTCTTCATATTTCGCCTGTCGGGTCATTTGAAAGACTGTATCGGATAAATCATTCAATTCCTCGAGGCTTCCCCGCTCTGCAGCCTTGGCATTTCCATTATAAAAAATAAGTGCAATCAACAAACAGATCGTCAGCTTTCGTTTCATGCAGGTCCCTCCCACTCTCTCTCCTTACAGAATATGAAGAAAGGGACAAGGATAGACCAACATTGTCTTTACATCAGCTCAAGCTTCGTTTGTTTTTTTGAGACCACAAGAAAGTAAGCAAGCGCGATTGAAAAGATGCTTAGCCAAAATGTTCCGTATCCTATTTCAGTCATATAATCAGAAAGCATAGAGTATTGCGGCATCATATCAAACAAGTAGTCAATGACATCGTTATGCAGTGTCCAGACTGCAGCAATTGCAAGATGCCAAAATGAAAAACGAAAATACGGACTGTATAATACGCCTTGAACTGCCATTGCAAAATGCGAAGCAATTAGCATGTAGCCCTCCCACGGCAAGTCACCAGTTACTGCAAGCACAAGAAAATTCATAGCCACCGCCCATAGGCCATACTTTACGAGGGTAACTAGCGCAAGCGCCTCTAAAAGCGGAGCATTCCGTTTCATGAGAAAGGCAAGCAGCACAAACAGAAAGAAAAACGTTGCTGTCGGACTGTCCGGAACAAAAATCAGGAAACGGGCCGGTGTCTCCAAAAGCTGCGGCAAGTACCAATAGTAGCCGTAAACCGTTCCCAGAAAATTAATGGCTAAGACAAGAATAAGCATCGGCCGCTGCCCTAATACATATTGAAACCATTTCACATCGAATCAACTCTCAGTCTGTAAAAATAATATGTCCATATAAAAAAGCTGACGCCGGGTCAGCTTTTGATATTAAAAGTATATCCTTCCATTTGACAATTCACAATACGTTATTTTGCGGTTGTTTCAGAAATAAATTTTGCAAGTTCTTCGAGCTGCTTATCATTTCCTTTGAACACACCCGCCGGCATTTTGCCTTTCCCTTCTACAGCGATTTTTTTGATTTCATCCGGTTTCAGCCCGCTGTCAACCAATGAAGGCCCGGCCGCTCCTCCCTGAAGGTTATCCCCATGGCAAGAAATACAGCCCTGTTCCTTAAAGACCTTATATCCTTCTGCATTGGTGTCAATGTCGGCTTCTTTTGTGATTTTCCCCTGTTCTTCTGCCTTGGCCCAGTCATGAGTAGCAACTGACTGCCACGTCAAAAATACAGCAGCGGAAATGGCCAGAAGCATCATACCGACAGCGACCGGACGCTTCCACGGCCTTCTTTCTGTCCCTCTGTCTAGGAATGGAGCCAAAAGCAGGGCCCCAAAAGCGAGACCTGGCATAATCATGGCGCCGACCACTGTAAAGCTTCCGGCGGCGTATTCATACTTCAACAGCTGGTATAAGAAAAGAAAATACCAATCCGGCAGCGGAATATAACCAGTATCAGTCGGGTCCGCCATCCGCTCCAAAGGCGGCTGATGCACAATCGTCAAAACGAGAAAACCGATGAGAAAGACAGCTCCAACCATCCATTCCTTTAACAAGAAATTTGGCCAGAAAGCCTCTGTTTTACCG
>NZ_JAVAXX010000463.1:0-3293 GCF_042709275.1 Bacillus sp. LR_5
GTAATAAAATCATTAAATCTTCCTACTACGATTCCGATTTTAAGACCTGTACCAACTAAATTTCCTTGTATGATATTCATATGATTCCCATCCTTTTTTGTGATATTTGTGATTAGAAATGAAGTAAATGACCTAGCTTGTTCATTTTGGTTTGCAAATATTTTTTATTGTGTTCTTTCGCCTCCATTTGAAGCGGCACTCTTTCTGAAATACTGAGTCCGTAGCCTTCAAGGCCTGCGATTTTTCGCGGATTATTCGTCAAAAGCTTCATATTCCGGACACCGAGGTCGCGTAAAATTTGTGCTCCGATGCCATAGTTGCGAAGATCCGGCAAGAATCCAAGCGCCTCATTGGCTTCTACGGTGTCATAGCCTTGTTCCTGAAGCTTATAAGCTTTTAATTTATTGATTAAACCGATGCCTCGTCCTTCTTGGCGCAAGTACAGAAGCACTCCACGGCCTTCTGCGGCAATTTGGTTCAGCGCAGCGTGCAGCTGCGGTCCACAATCACAGCGATGAGAGCCAAACACGTCACCTGTGAGACATTCTGAATGTACCCGGACCAATACCGGTTCTTCTCCGAACGGCACCTCTCCCATCACAAATGCGACATGCTCTTTTCCATCTACCTCATTTGTGTATCCATAAACCTTAAATGTCCCAAAATCAGTAGGCAGCGTAATGTCAACTTCACGCTCGACAAGTGTTGTCAGATTGTAACGGTATTGAATCAAATCCTTAATGGTGATCATTTTTAATTGATGCTTTTTCGCAATTTCAATGAGCTCAGGCACTCTCGCCATCGTTCCGTCTTCATTCATAATTTCACAAATGACGCCGGCTCCTGGAGATCCGCAGGCTTCAGCAAGATCAACAGCAGCTTCTGTATGGCCCGCTCTTTTCAGGACACCTCCTTTTTTCGCAATCAGCGGAAAAATGTGCCCCGGACGCTGAAAATCAGATGGCACGGATGTGCTGTCCAGCAATGCTTGAACGGTAAAAGATCTTTCTTGAGCGCTGATACCTGTCTTCGTTTCACGATGGTCTATGCTTACGGTAAATGCAGTGTGGTGAGAGTCTGTATTATGCTCAACCATAGGGTGAAGATCAAGCCTGTCTGCGATTTCCTCACTGAGCGGCGTGCAGATCAGTCCTCTCCCATGTGTCGCCATAAAGTTAATGACTTCCGGCGTTGCATGCTCGGCAAGAGCCACAAAGTCTCCTTCATTTTCTCTGTCTTCATCATCTACAACGATGATGACTTCGCCTTTTTTTAAAGCGTCCAGTGCTTCTTCTATCGGATGAAACATGCTAATCTTCCTCTCTAAAAGCCGTTTTCGCTTAAGAAGGCTTTTGTAATGGTTTGTTGGGTCTTATTTTCATTGGCTTTATGCAAAAATCGATACATATATTTTCCGATCATATCGCATTCGATATTCACTTTAGAGCCGATCGTTTTTTCTGAAAAAATCGTTTCGCTGATCGTATGCGGTATTAAGGAGATCGTCACTGTGTCTTCTGTCAGGCCGAATATGGTTAAGCTCACGCCATCCACCGTAATTGATCCCTTTAAAACCAATGTTTTTGTTAATGATGGGTCCATTTTTAAATCATAGTAAACTGCGTTGCTTTTCTCTTCAATTCGTGTGATTTCCGCAGTTCCGTCGACATGGCCTGAGACGAAATGGCCTCCGAAACGGCCGTTTGCCGCCATCGCTCTTTCCAGATTTACTTTGCTTCCTTTTGTTAAATCATTCAGTGACGTAGCTTTGACTGTTTCAGGCATAACATCCACTGTGAATTGATTTTTTGTAAAATCAGTGACAGTTAAACAAATGCCGTTCACTGCAATGCTGTCGCCAAGATGAACATCCTCTAAAATCTTTGAGCATTTAATAGTTAAGGCCATTGCATGCCCTGCTTTTTTCATGGATTCGATTGTGCCTGTTTCTTCGATAATTCCTGTAAACATGGTCACCATCCTATTCCTTTGTCGGTTTTGCCGTCAGTTTGATATCACGGCCGATTTGGGTTATATCAGTGAATTGTAATAAGGGGACATCTTTCATTGATTGAAAACCTTCACCGGAGATTAAGCTGGGAGCATGCGTTCCTCCGATTAGTTTAGGGGCATAATAGAAGATGATTTCTTGAAAACAGCCTTCTTTGACAAAGCTTCCGTGAACAGCTGAACCGCCTTCCACATACACCGACATGATGCCTTCCTCCGCTAGGATCTTCAAAACATCGGGAATTTGAATGCGCTCGGTTTCAAGTGTAAATATGTTCACTCCGAAAGCTGAAAGCCGTTTTTTCTTTTCCTCTTCTGCGCGTGCCGTCGTAAAAATCCATGTCGGCGCTATTTGATCACAAATCACTTTAGCGTCCTCAGGAATCGAGAGTACGGTATCAAGTATGACCCGAACCGGCTGTTTTGTTACATTCGGCAGTCTGCAGGTTAAGCTCGGATTGTCGGCTTTCACTGTGCCAACTCCGACTAAAATGCTTTGGTGTGTTTTCCTGTATTGCTGAGCATCCTGTCTTGCAGCCTCTGACGTGATCCATTTGCTGTCACCCGTGCTGGTAGCTATCTTGCCGTCAAGGCTGGCAGCCGCTTTTAGCGTGACGTACGGAAGGCCTGTCCTCATAAAGTGCAGAAATTTTTCATTCAGCCTCTCCGCCTGGTCTGCCAGGATGCCTTCCCTTACCTCAATGCCGGCTTCTTTGATCATGCTGATCCCTCTTCCAGCCACAAGCGGATTAGGATCTCTCATCGCCACGAACACTCTTTTGATGCCAGAGTTGATAATCAATTCTGCACATGGCGGTGTTTTTCCGTAATGGCTGCACGGTTCGAGTGTAACGTAAATGTCGGCACCCTCTGCATGTGCTCCAGCCATATGGATGGCATGAACTTCTGCATGAGCTTCACCATATTTTAAATGGGCGCCCATTCCGACAATTTGTCCGTCCTTTACGACAACAGCACCGACGAGCGGATTGGATTCGGTCTGTCCTTCGCCCTGCCTCGCAAGATCTAATGCCAGCTTCATATAATACTCTTCCATTTGTTTCCCTCCCCTCTTTTGTTATTTACCGTCAAAAAAACCCCGAATTTATAAAAAATTCGGGGCTTTAGGTATTTTACGCAATAGGAAATAACACTATGCATTTTTGACCATTTGCATAGCGGTTCATCATCCTTCTCCCATCCAGACTTTCACTGTCGGCTTCAGCTTAAACTGAATCCACCGCGTGCTTATGCACACGGGTCACGGGCTCTAAAGCAAATGT
>NZ_JAVAXX010000464.1:0-3292 GCF_042709275.1 Bacillus sp. LR_5
CCCGGTATTAAAAGAGCTGAAAACGGCTGCGAAAAAAGCCAAAAAAGTGTATCTCGCAGCCGACCCCGACAGAGAAGGGGAAGCGATTGCATGGCATTTGGCACACAGTCTTGATTTAGATCTCAACTCAGACTGCCGTGTGGTGTTTAACGAAATTACAAAAGACGCTATTAAGGAATCGTTTAAGCATCCCCGCATGATCAATATGGATTTAGTGGATGCACAGCAAGCGAGACGTATTTTAGACAGGCTTGTCGGATATAAAATCAGTCCAATCTTATGGAAAAAAGTCAAAAAAGGGCTTAGCGCAGGACGCGTGCAATCCGTTGCCCTCCGTTTGATTATTGACCGTGAAAAAGAGATTAACGACTTTAAGCCTGAGGAATATTGGACAATTGACGGTACGTTCTTAAAAGGTCAAGAAACCTTTGAAGCGAGCTTTTTCGGGAAAAACGGCAAAAAACTTCCTTTAAATAGTGAAGCTGATGTAAAAGAGATTCTTTCTCAGCTCAAAGGGAATCAATATACAGTTGAAAAAGTAACCAAAAAGGAACGCAAACGTAATCCCGCTTTGCCTTTTACCACTTCTACCCTGCAGCAGGAAGCGGCTCGCAAGCTCAATTTCAGAGCGAAGAAAACGATGATGATTGCACAGCAATTATATGAAGGAATTGATTTAGGAAGAGAAGGAACGGTTGGTCTGATCACGTATATGAGAACGGATTCAACCCGTATTTCAAATACGGCTGTTGATGAAGCAGCTGCATTTATTGATCAGACATATGGAAAAGAGTTCCTAGGCGGAAAACGGAAGCCTGCGAAAAAGAATGAAAATGCCCAGGATGCCCACGAAGCA
Organism: Bacillus sp. LR_5; assembly: GCF_042709275.1. NCBI lineage: Bacteria > Bacillati > Bacillota > Bacilli > Caryophanales > Bacillaceae > Bacillus > Bacillus sp. LR_5. Next base: position 857 of record NZ_JAVAXX010000464.1, read on the forward strand.
ATTCGGCCGACATCAGTTCTTAGAAAACCAAGTGAATTAAAAGCAGTCCTCGGCAGAGACCAAATGAGACTGTATAAATTAATTTGGGAGCGTTTTGTTGCCAGCCAAATGGCACCGGCTGTTCTCGATACAATGAGTGTCGACCTGACAAACAACGGTTTGACATTTCGTGCAAATGGAAGTAAAGTCAAGTTTTCCGGGTTTATGAAGGTGTATGTTGAAGGAAAAGACGATCAAATGGAAGAAAAAGACCGGATGCTGCCTGACTTACAAGAAGGCGACACGGTATTATCAAAAGATATAGAACCTGAGCAGCATTTTACCCAGCCGCCTCCGCGATATACTGAGGCCCGGCTTGTTAAAACCCTTGAAGAACGCGGTATCGGCCGTCCATCCACATATGCTCCGACACTTGATACTATTCAGCGGCGCGGCTACGTGGCATTGGATAATAAACGTTTCGTTCCGACTGAATTAGGTCAGATCGTTCTTGACTTGATCATGGAGTTTTTCCCTGAGATCATTAACGTTGAGTTTACAGCTAAAATGGAGAGAGATCTTGATCATGTTGAAGAAGGAAATACCGAATGGGTCAAGATTATCGATAATTTCTACACCGATTTTGAAAAACGCGTGAAAAAAGCCGAATCGGAAATGAAGGAAGTTGAGATTGAACCAGAGTATGCTGGAGAAGATTGTGAATTGTGCAGTTCTCCAATGGTATATAAAATGGGACGGTACGGTAAATTCTTAGCTTGCTCCAACTTCCCTGACTGCCGGAACACGAAACCGATTGTGAAACAAATTGGTGTGAAGTGCCCGAGCTGCGGAGAAGGAAACATTGTTGAGCGAAAATCGAAAAAGAAACGGGTGTTTTACGGCTGTGACCGTTATCCGGACTGTGAATTCGTATCATGGGACAAACCAATTGAACGAAAATGCCCGAAATGCGAAAAAATGCTCGTCGAGAAAAAACTCAAAAAAGGTATACAAGTCCAATGCGTGGAATGCGATTATAAGGAAGAACCACAGAAGTAGCGGTGAGCAGGGTCTTGCTCACCTTCTTTGTGTGTTAAAAGAAGGCCTTGAATAATAAACTAGGAGATGTGAAAGATGAACCAACAAACAGTGAATGTAATCGGAGCCGGACTCGCAGGAAGTGAAGCAGCATGGCAGCTTGCCAAACGTGGGATTCAAGTCAAATTGTATGAAATGCGGCCAGTTAAACAAACGCCTGCGCACCATACAGATAAATTTGCTGAGCTTGTCTGCAGCAACTCTCTTCGCTCTAATACACTTGCTAACGCTGTCGGTGTATTAAAGGAAGAAATGCGTGCGCTTGATTCAGCCATTATCGCTGCGGCTGACGAATGTTCGGTGCCTGCCGGGGGCGCTCTTGCAGTAGACCGTCATGAATTTGCCGCAAGTGTGACAAATCGGGTGAAAAATCATCCAAACGTAACCGTTATTAATGAAGAAGTGACTGAAATTCCTGAAGGCCCTACTATCATCGCAACGGGTCCGTTAACATCTGAATCGCTGTCTGCCCAGCTGAAGGAGCTGACTGGAGAGGACTATTTATATTTTTATGACGCAGCGGCGCCAATTGTAGAAAAAGACAGCCTTGATATGGATAAAGTGTACCTAAAATCCCGTTATGATAAAGGTGAAGCAGCATATTTGAACTGCCCGATGACAGAAGAAGAGTTTGACCGTTTTCATGAAGCATTAACATCAGCAGAAACAGTGCCGTTAAAAGAATTTGAAAAAGAGATTTTCTTTGAAGGCTGCATGCCGATTGAAGTTATGGCAAAACGGGGTAAGAAAACAATGCTTTTCGGTCCGATGAAACCGGTTGGTCTAGAGCATCCTGTTACAGGAAAACGCCCTTATGCCGTCGTTCAGCTCAGACAGGATGATGCTGCGGGAACACTTTATAATATTGTAGGATTCCAGACTCATTTAAAATGGGGAGACCAAAAGGAAGTTCTCAAGTTGATTCCAGGACTTGAAAATGTAGAAATCGTCAGATATGGCGTGATGCACAGAAACACATTTATTAACTCTCCAAGCCTGTTAAAGCCGACTTATCAATTTAAAAACCGCAGTGATCTGTTCTTTGCAGGCCAAATGACGGGAGTAGAAGGATATGTGGAATCAGCTGCCTCAGGACTTGTAGCAGGCATTAATGCGGCGAAGCTTGTATTGGGAGAAGAGCTTGTGATCTTCCCTCAGGAAACAGCAATTGGCAGTATGGCACATTATATTACAACAACAAACCAGAAGAACTTCCAGCCGATGAATGCAAACTTTGGGCTTTTGAAAGAATTGCCAGTTAAAATTAAAAATAAAAAAGAACGAAATGAACAATACGCGAACCGTGCGATTGAAACAATTCAAACAATTTCGAAAACAATATAGGTATTGATTGCAACC
>NZ_JAVAXX010000465.1:0-3273 GCF_042709275.1 Bacillus sp. LR_5
GAGTAATGATGTTTTATTTATTATTTTGTATTTAGTTTCAATTATTATCATAAATGCGATTGTCCTTCGCTTTTCTAAAACTAGATGGATCAAAATGGGCATTTAATAAAGGAAGCTACTTCACAATGAAGTAGCTTTTTATGTGCACCTATATATCCATTAACACCAAGATTAATGCATGTGACTGGCTGAGTTTGTTAAGGGAAGGATGTTTTTCTGTTTGCATCGCCCAAACTATTATTGTTTTTCTTTCACCATCTTTACAAAGAGGAAAAAGATAATGAATCCATAAAGTAGTTCATTGGATTCTTAACGATGCTCATCTCTAGTGAAATCTGTAAGAGTATCCAGAGCGCAAAGATGGCTAGTATGGCAGGAATGATAATTTTGTACATGTCGATCACCTTCCATAGTGAAGCAGCCCTATAATAAAAAACTATTAGCCTGCACCACAAACTGCGACTGCTTATAATTATACGAAATCTTCGAGTAATCAAACGGCTGCCCATTTGTCAGGTGAAAAATACTTTCTATATACAGCTTCGGCAGTCCAGCCTCTAATCCCAAATATTCCGCTTCTTCCTCATTAAGCTGGCCCACGTGCAGAAACAAATCAGAAAAACCAATCTTCAACCCCAGTCCTTCCCGGATGTAATGGAAGATGGAGTGGGAGACGATTTCGTTGTTTAAATACGTCACGATCGATTTGTTGTAGTAAGACTCTTCGTAGCAAAGGGTCTGGCCGTTGATGTAGCGGACCCTTTTGACATAGTAGATGTCCTCGTCCATTCCGATGTTCAGGTTTTCCGCCGCTTCCGGAGTTGGCTTTCTCACGTCCAGTTCGATAACTTTTGAGGTGACGTTGAAATCCTCGAGGTCTTTTTTAAATCCCTGATTCGACAGAAGGCTGATATAGCCTTTTCGTTTATGTTTTCTGACGAAAATGCCGCTTCCTCTGACCTGAAAGATCGCGCCTTTTTGCTCTAATAGCTCCAGGGACTTTGTGATGGTGCTTTTGCTGACTTCAAACTGGGCCATGAGGGTTTCTAGGACTGGCAGTTTGTCTCCCTGCTGAAGCTGGTGTTCTTCTATATATGTTTCAATTTCCGCTGCGATTTGCTGGTATTTTAACATACGCATTCCTCATTTATTCGTTTAGTTTCACTGCCAAAATTATAGCATAAACCGCTTACAATGATAGTAAGTGCGTAAATATTTTGTTTCGGTATTGATATATTATACCGGTACAATTATAATGAAAGCGCAACCAAAACGAAGGGGTGGGTGAAATGTCGGGGAAAGTGAGAGATTATACGAGACTAGCAAAAGACATTTTAGAGGCCGTAGGCGGGGAAGAGAATGTGATTGGGGCTTCTCGCTGCGCTACCAGACTTCGATTGGCTGAAGCGGTCTACCCCTAAAGCGAAGGATATCGTGAAATCGATGCTACCATCCCGGCGTCATTACGGTTGTCATGGTGGCGCCTACAAAGCCTGCGTTCAGCGTCCGGCGTCGAATTGCTTGCGCACATCGGGCTGGATAGAGTGACATTAGACGGCACGTCTTTTTCCTTGAAGGTAAAAGAAGGCGATACCGAAAAAAGGCGAAGTGCTTGTTGAGTTTGATAAGCTTTCATTGAAGAGATTGAGGAAAGTGCATTACATCAAAAAATATTTACAGTCGTAAGCTGAGGAGGAATTAAACATGGGAAACATGCCAAAGGATTTTTTATGGGGCGGTGCTTTAGCTGCCCACCAATTTGAAGGCGGATGGAATCAAGGCGGTAAAGGGCCGAGTGTCGTCGATGTGATGACAGCGGGTGCGCACGGCGTGCCGAGAAAAATCACGGACACGATTGAAGAAAACGAATTTTATCCAAACCATGAAGCCATTGATTTCTATCACAGATACAAGGAAGATATCGCTTTGTTTGCGGAAATGGGATTAAAATGTCTGCGGACGTCCATCGGCTGGAGCCGGATTTTTCCGAAAGGCGATGAGGCTGAACCGAACGAAGCTGGTTTGCAGTTTTATGATGATGTGTTTGATGAATTGCTGAAGCATGGGATCGAGCCGGTCATTACCCTGTCTCACTTTGAAATGCCGCTGCACCTGGCAAGAGAATATGGCGGCTTTAGAAACCGGAAAGTCGTGGACTTCTTCGTCAACTTTGCAGAGGCTTGCTTTACCCGTTACAAAGATAAAGTAAAGTACTGGATGACATTTAACGAGATCAACAACCAAATGGATGTGAACAATCCGTTGTTCCTATGGACGAATTCAGGTGTTGTGGTTGGCGAAAACGAAAACGCCAAGGAGGTCATGTATCAAACGGCACACCACGAACTAGTGGCGAGCGCCTTAGCAGTGGCAAAAGGAAAAGACATCAATCCAGAGTTCCAGATCGGGGCCATGGTATCACACGTGCCGATTTATCCTTTCTCCTCCAATCCTGAAGATGTGATGCTGGCTGAAGAAGAAATGAGGCAGCGCTATTTCTTCCCTGATGTACAGGTTCGCGGTTATTATCCAAGCTACGCGTTGAAGGAATTTGAACGCGAAGGCTACAACATCACATTCGAAGACGGCGATGATGAGATTTTAAGAAACGGAACCGTCGATTACTTAGGCTTCAGCTATTACATGTCAACAACTGTGAAAAGCGATGTGAAAAATGATAACACTGGCGATATTGTAAATGGCGGCTTGCCGAATGGTGTCGAAAATCCGTACATCACTTCGAGTGACTGGGGATGGGCGATTGATCCAACCGGGCTGAGATATACGTTAAATCGTTTTTATGACCGATACCAAATCCCGTTATTCATCGTTGAAAATGGCTTTGGCGCAGTGGATACGCTGGAGGAGGACGGCAAGGTTCATGATCCGGAACGCATTCAATATTTAAAATCGCATATTGAAGCATTGGAAAAAGCGGTCACGTACGACGGTGTTGATTTAATTGGCTACACGCCGTGGGGCATTATTGATATTGTCTCATTCACAACTGGCGAAATGAAAAAACGCTACGGCATGATCTATGTTGATCGTGACAATGAAGGAAACGGATCCATGAAGCGGTATAAGAAAGATTCCTTTGAGTGGTACAAAAATGTCATTCAAACGAACGGCGAGGAACTATAAGAAGCTGGCCCGAATCGAGCACTTTTACCGTAGTGCCTGGTTCGGGTTTTTGATATGATCCGACCTGATATCCAATAATGGGAATAGATTACTAGCGCTGATTGTATGTTATGATTTCACCTGTAAGAT
>NZ_JAVAXX010000466.1:0-3249 GCF_042709275.1 Bacillus sp. LR_5
TCCTTCTTCATTGGGCTGATCCTGATATAGGGATTGCAAAAACTCGAATTTTACGGCATAGTCTGCATCGTCTGTTTCTTTAGCATATTCATAGCCCCGCTTGTGATATTCCGAAGCTTTATCATGTTTTCCCTGTTTATAATAAATCAGGGTGATTAAAAAATAGGCTTGCGGGAGAGAATTGACGATCCTGCTGCTTTCAAACGTGGAGACCGCTTTTTCAAAGTAATCAATGGCAGGGCCTAAAAGGTCTTGATTGTAATAGCATAATCCGAGATTGTAGTATGCTCTTCCGACCAGCTGGGCTTTTTGTTCCGCTTGGGCCATATTGAGCGCCAATTTGAAATGGCGTGCGGCTTGTTCGAAATTTCTTTCATCCATCAGGTTGACCCCGAACACGAAATGGCACTGAATGATTCTCACATTATAGGTTTCCTGCTCCACGTAAATTTCATAGGCGTTTTTTATATTAATCAATGAAAAATACGTTTGCTTCATATAATAATAAGCTTCCGCGATTTTAAAATAGAATTCAGCCCGTTCAATATGGTCTGCGACAAAGGAGAGCTTTTTCTCCGCCTGTTTATAGTATGTAATGGCAGAAATAAATTCCCGCTTATCAAACTCATACATCCCGCGAAAAAAATTCACGTAATAGTCGAGCAGCCCTTTGAGATCTGCCTGATTGCTGTCAATGTTTCTTGATAATTCAGACAGGCTTGGCTGGTCTTCGATATTTAATTTCTCTAACGGCTCAAGATAATCCAGCATAAGCTGGTGCCGGAATTCCATTAGTGAATAATAAAGCAGCAAGTTGGAATCATGCTGCATGTGTTTCAGTTCCTGCTGGATTTCAGCTTTTAACACTTCGGCATCCGGCACGCTGAATGTCCGGATATATCTGTACCACTCGTTAATTTTTTGACCGACCGCTGAAGAAGGAATTACCCCGCTCTTCATTCCTTCACCCTCTCCCATCAAAAACTGTTTATGTCATATTTTATCATGTTTATAGACCGTCCCAACCCGAAAAACACGCAATCTTTGTTTTCGGGAGCACGCAATAAACCGAAGCGGTGTGCAAAAAAGGCGGCTGCATCAGTTGATGCGCCGCCCTGTATGCTATTGCTGTTTTGCCGTTAAAGGAAGGCGGATGATGAACTTTGTGCCTTTCCCTTCTTCACTCTTGATTTCTACTGTGCCCTGGTGCATTTCAACGAGCTGCCTGACGATCGAGAGACCGAGTCCGTATTCACCGTATGCCGTGTTCGTTCTTGAAATATCTGCTTTATAGAATCGCTCCCAAATATGCTCAATATCCTCTTTTGGAATGCCGATACCCGTGTCTTCAATTTCAATAATCGTCTCTTTATAACCTTCCATTCCGCGCAGCCAAATGTCACCGTTTTTCGTAAATTGGATGCTGTTTTTCGTAATGTTGACCAGAATTTGAATGAACCGGTCATAATCGGCATGTACGATGACGTGATCCTCTACCTGGATCATCAGCTTGTTTTGTTTTTCTTCCGCCTGCTGCTGCAAGTGCTCTTTCACGATTTCAAACACTTCGATCAGAGGAACGTCTAGCTTGTTCAAGGTGATTTGCTGGGATCTGATTTTTTCATAATCCAGATTTTCTTTTACGAGCCGCAGCATGCGCTTCGTTTCCTCACTGATCAGCGAGAAGCATTTATCCTTCTTATCCTCAGGAATCGTATGGCTGTTCAACCCTTCAACCAAACCGTTGATCGTCGTCAGCGGTGTTTTTAATTCATGTGACACGTCAGCGATAAACTGCCTTCTCCGCTTCTCAAGGCGATCGATTTCATCCCTTGACTGCTTTAGTTTTTTCGCCATGATATTAAAGTCAGACGCCAGTACGCCGATTTCGTCCCCGTAGCTGTTTTCCAAATGGATGTCATAATCGCCGGAAGCCACTTTATCTGTCGCTTCTCTCAGCTTTTGAATCCGCTTGACATGGAATTTGGACAGAAGCCAGCTCACAAGAATCGTAATCACAAGCGTGCTGATCACAGCGTAAAACATATAGAGGTTGACCTGATTGACCATCTGTTCAACACCGCTGATCGGAGAAATCAGCAGAACGGCGCCTTTAAATTCGTTCTGAACAAATATAGGCTGCGCCACAAGGGACACTTCATCATCAAAACGGCCATCTGCCCTGATCATGACAGTCTGCCCTTTTTTCAGCTTATTCCATTCTGATTTCTTCAGCTGTTCCCTTGGTGGGTGATGAAAGCCTTCAGGAAGAAAATAAGGCTGCTGCTCTTCATTAAAGATGATAAACTGCGTCTTTCTTGTGCTTAACATGTCCTGATAAGGATAGAGCCTGCGCATGTCCACCTGGCCGGATTGGAATTCATTTGCAATCTGCACCGCATATGACGTCAATTCCTCTACTTTGTTCTGATAGGCAAATTCCTTCACAAAGTGGGAAAACAGAGAAATGATAATGACAAACGCTAAAATCAAAATGCTGATATGGCTTAGCAGCAGCTGATATAAATATTTAATCTTCATCAAATTTATACCCTACTCCCCACACAGTATACAGGAAAGGCTTGTCCTCGCTGGCAAGCTTTTTCCGCAGCCGTTTGATATGAACGTCAACCGTCCGCTCATCTCCATAAAATTGATAGCCCCATACCTGCTCAAGCAGCTGTTCTCTTGAGAACACCTGCCGCGGATTTTGGACAAGGTAATAAAGCAGATCGAATTCCTTCGGCGTGAGATTTTCTACAGGCTCTCCGTTTAATAATACTTCTCTCGTCTTCTTATTAATGGTAAAGCATTCCGTTTCGATCATATCTTCATCAATAACTGCTTTGCCTGTCGCCTTATATCTTCTGATGACGGCTTTGATGCGGGCAAGCAATGTCAGCGGGCTGAACGGCTTTGTGACATAATCGTCCGCCCCCATCTCAAAACCGATGACCTGATCTGATTCAGTGTCTTTGGCAGTCAGCATGATAATCGGCACTGTGCTTGTCTCTCTTATTTTTCTGCAGATGGTCACGCCGTCCATAGATGGAAGCATGATATCCAAAATGATCAGATCCCAATTTTCTTCCGTAAAACGCTGGTACCCTTCTAACCCGTCATGAACGAATTCCGCTTCAAAACCTTCTTTAAAAAAGAACATCTCCGTCATCGTACATACACTAACATTATCTTCTATCATTAATATTTTCATTATATCCTCCGGTTGTTTTGATGCTTTTTTATATA
>NZ_JAVAXX010000467.1:0-3219 GCF_042709275.1 Bacillus sp. LR_5
TTAATGAAATGGACATCAATGATGTTTCCAGAACATTTAACGTAGTTTAAATAAGATTTGATTGACGTATCAGAAATTGAAAAACCGTCCTTAGATGAGCAACATATTGAAGAGATGGATCTTCTAGTCTATGAGGCACTTGAATTTAACAAAGAATTGCTATCGAGACTATTTGAGATGCGTCGTAAATCCACAAATAAAATCTGTTTTTGAGAAATGTTTAATTCTTAAAATGGTTAATCAATTTAAGTGATTCATTTAAGTCTCTTATAAGCCGGTAAAGCTTACTGGAGGACACAAATCATAAAAATAATCCCCTCAAAATTTTTGAGGGGGAATAATACATATTTAAGAAGTGTGACCTCTACTTTCAACTTCAAATGAGCCTTTCTCAATAAAATATCCAATATTTTTACTCTGACTTTAGAAGAAGAGATCATTTGCTCCAACACAAGCCCTCCTATATTAAATATGTAATATTTTATCATATTTAAATGAATAAGGAAGTTTAATGTTATCTTAAAAAACAAAAAAGCCTCCTGTTAAAATTAAGAGAAGGATAAGGGAATTATTTTTGAGAATCATATTCCATTGCTTGTTCACAGTCAGTAATCCTTGAGTTGTTCTAGTAAGAGGCAATATTGTTGAATAAGGATAGTTTTAAAGAGGTTATTGTTGTCTTCATATTGAAATAAAGATTAAGTATATTAGAGGGGAGTTGCTTTAATGCATATCACAACAAAAAGGTTATTGATACGTGAATTTGAATTCAAAGATTGGCAAGCTGTATATGAGTATACATCTGATAGTAATGTAATGAAGTATATACCTGAAGGGGTTTTTACTGAAGAAGATGCAAAGGCATTTGTAAATAAAAACAAAGGTGATAACGCTGAAAAATTCCCTGTCATACTAAGAGATGAAGACTGTCTTATAGGCCATATTGTTTTTTATAAGTATTTTGGTGAACATACATATGAAATTGGGTGGGTGTTTAATCCCAATTATCAAAATAAAGGGTATGCTTCTGAGGCAGCCCAAGCTATCTTGGAATATGGATTTAAAGAAATGAACTTACATAGGATTATAGCTACGTGTCAACCTGAGAATATTCCTTCATACCGAGTTATGGAGAAGATCGGAATGAGAAGAGAAGGATTTTTTAAAAAATGTATTCCGAAAGGCAATGAATGGTGGGATGAATATTATTACGCTATTTTAGAGGAAGAGTGGAATTGTAAGAGGGGTAATGCAGGAATTTGAAACCATAACAGCTATAGAACGTATAGTGATAGTAGGGCTTATAGTGCTTAATATGAATGATGTGAGAGTGGTATCCAAATGCAAATTCATCTCACCAAAAGCGGAAAACAAGACAATCATCATAAATGGTTAGGAACTGTCTTGCTCAGTTGGGGAACATTCGTATTTGCTTTGTTTTTTGCTACTTTAGTCGGTTCAATGGCTAGCCAAGCAGGAGCTTCCAAGCTTTTGAAGCAAGGCATCCAAGCAGGTTTAGTCACATTAATAACTGTCCCGTTGCTCTACATTCTTCTTAAACGGATGTCTAGTAGACCCTTTTATTCTATAGGGCTGTCTGGGTGGCGGCAAGCCATTCCGAAAGCCATAATAGGAGCAATATATGTGATTGTACTATCCGGGTCTGGTTTCGCTATCGCCCATTTATTAGGCTGGATCAAAGTTACACAATTTCACTTCTCTGTCCATTTAGTGACAGCATTGCTCTTAAATATGATTATCGCTTTCTTTTATGAAGCTTTTCCAGAGGAATTAACTTTTCGGGGGACGGTGTACTATGCTCTAAATAAGCGTTGGAACTGTTTTATGGCCTTACTCCTACAGCCGATCCTGTTTGTGCTTGCACCAATAACTGTAAGTGGCTTGCAATATATAGTTGGAATTGAATCATCTGCTATCACATTAGATTACATTGTTTTATTGTTGGGTTTTGGATTCATCCTTCAACTCCTGCGTATTGTAACAGGAAGCTTATGGACGTCTATCGCTTTTCATCTATCCTTTCTTGAAAATTCTCGGTTCTTCGTCCTGCAGGGGAAGGAGCGCTTTATTACCTATGAAGAAATTGTTCCGGGAACAGGTTCGCTGTTTGTGATCTTTTTTATGTTGCTTATTGTCGGTACTCTACTATTAATATCTGTTGCAATAACTCGCCGAAATACTATTCAATGGCGGAAGAATGAGAAATGCGACCAAGATGTTTAATTTCTAAGTAGAACAGTAGTTTTAAGGAGGATCTAGACAATGTTGAAGAAGCATTCATTAAGAAAGAGGTTATAAACATGCAAGTTTTAAGGATCATATTTGTTCATGTCTTGTCCGCGTTATCAGCTGCTGTTGTTTATGTTTTTGGCATTGGTTATGACGGCTACATACCATACTTCCTAATAAGTGTTCTTCTCTTTATCTTTTATTTAATCTTTGCTGCACCTGTTCAATATTTCTTAAATCGCAATCCAAAAAGGTTTAACGCGAAATATTTACTCATACACATATTCTTTTCCTTCTTAGTATGGTTATTCTTCGCTTTCATTACTGATCCAAAAAACACCTTAAACTTTCTGATGGGATATGAAATTTACTTGTTTAGCGTCTCATTTGCCGTAATATTTTGGATCTGGGACTCGGTTTTTCTGCAAAACATTGGGAGGGTAGCAGCGTAGCTTAAATCATCACAATCCTTTTCCTTATGCACGGTCAAAAAGCCCCTTTTATTTACCGAATTATGCCATAAATGGGTAAGGGAGAGAGGGATGAAAAGGGTTAATCGTTTAACTTTGGCTTGCTTAGGCTTAGTCTCAAGTTTTACTCTTCCGAATGCTGAAGCAAAGCTAACGGTGGATTAAACAAATGTAGACTTTGTTTTGAGCGAGGAATCAACAATTGTCTTCATGGCAGATAATTTCGACCGGAATTTTGACCGCACTTGGTTATAAATTCACAATACACAATAATAAAGACTGTACTCTAAATATGAAACTTAGCAGAATAGCTCTAACTGATGGATATTTTCAAGGAGCGAGAAAGAATTCCAGGAAGTTATTTGGACTACAGTGCAGCAGATCGAGTAGAAGGTGATCAGTTGGAAATAACAAAAAGTTCAGGCTGCGGCGATGTGTGGATAAAAGGTATTTATGGATTTGAACATGAAGAGCGGGATTATTAAATTCAGCGAGGTCA
>NZ_JAVAXX010000468.1:0-3219 GCF_042709275.1 Bacillus sp. LR_5
TCACCGACGATGCCGTAATCCGCTATTTTAAAGATATCGGCTTCGGGGTCTTTATTGATGGCGACGATCACCTTGCTGTTTGACATGCCGGCCAAATGCTGGATGGCGCCGGAAATGCCGCATGCAATGTACAAATCCGGAGTAACGACTTTCCCGGTCTGCCCGATTTGGAGAGCATAATCGCAATAATCAGCGTCACATGCCCCGCGAGAAGCCCCGACTGCGGCCCCTAGCACCTCTGCAAGCTCCTGCAGCGGCTGAAATCCTTCCTTGCTTTTGACTCCTCGGCCGCCCGCAACGATAATTTTCGCTTCGGAGAGATCAACACCGTCCGCCGTTTTTTTCACGACCTCTTGGATAACAGTGCGGAGGTCAGTAAGAGAAACATCAATGCTTTCGATGCTCCCCGATCTGCTGGTGTCTTTTTCTGAAGCTTGAATGTTATTGGGGCGAATTGTTGCAAAGATCATCGGATCGGTTGAAATGACGCGTTCAAAAGCTTTCCCCGAGTAAATCGGCCGTGTGAACACAACATTCCCTCCGGTAACGCTTACATCTATAGCATCAGAAATTAAGCCTGTTTGCAGCCGGGCAGCAAGCTTCGGTGAAAGATCCTTGCCCATTGCCGTATGCCCGAAGATGACTGAATCAGGATTTTCTTGCTCGATAACACCTCTCATGATCTGGCTGTACCCGTCTGCCGTGTATGTTTTCAGCTTCGGGGCCTCAGCGGTAAGAACTTTATCTGCTCCGTAATGAATAAGCTCTTGTGCAATGCTTTGTACATTTTCACCGATGAGAACACCGATGACTTCCCCGTCTCCTGAAATGGTTCTTCCTGCAGCTATTGCTTCAAAGGTGACATTCCGCAATTCCCCTTCGCGTATTTCTCCAAGTACGATCACTTTTTTTCCCATTCTAACATCCCCCTGTTTCTTTGAATGTCCAAGCTTTAAATGACTTTAGCTTCGCTGCGGAGCAATGAGACAAGCTCTTTTGCCTGTTCGGCAGGCTCACCTTGGAGAAGCTTCCCGGCTTCTTTTTTCGGCGGCAGAAAACGTTCAATGGTTTTCAGCTTTGGTTCAGCATCCTCTTCGTCCAGGTCAAGATCATCAAGTTCAAGCTCTTCAAGCGGCTTTTTCTTAGCCTTCATAATTCCCGGAAGCGATGGATAGCGCGGCTCGTTTAAGCCCTGCTGAGCTGTGACAAGCAATGGGAGCGTCGTTTTGATTTTTTCAACATCCCCTTCGACGTCCCTTTCTGCTTCTGCATCAGTGCCGTTGATTTCGAGTTTGGTGATCGTAGTGATACACGGAATGTCCAGTAGCTCGGCAAGCCGAGGCGCCACTTGTCCTGATCCTCCGTCAATGGCAACATTTCCGCCGAGAATCAAATCAAACTCCTGATCTTTCATATAGTGGTATAAAACTTGAGAAATGGAATATTGGTCGGGTTCTTCAAGATCATCTTCTATGTTGATTAAAACAGCTTGGTCACAACCCATGGCAAGCGCCGTACGCAATTCTTTCTCCGCTTCTTCACCGCCGACCGTGACGGCGGTGATCGTGCCGCTATGCTTTTCCTTCAGCTGGATGGCTTCTTCTATCGCGTACTCATCATATGGATTAATGATCCATTCCGCTCCGTCATCCTGAATCTTTCCTGTTTCAATGACGATTTTTTCTTCTGTGTCAAACGTCCGTTTCATCAGTACAAATAGATTCATGATCATATCCCCTTTTATTCGCCTTTGAACTGAGGCTTTCTTTTTTCGAGAAATGCCTGGATGCCTTCCTTGGCGTCCTCTGACTCAAATGCTTCCCCAAATCGCTTTGCTTCAAGCTTTAAGCTGCCTTCATAGGAATACACCTTGTTGGAATAAAGAAGCTCAAGCAAAGATGCCAGCGTTTGCGGGCTTTTCTCTGCAAACTTAGCGGCAAGTGCTTTTGCTTTTTCAATCACTTCTGCCTCATCTTTCGCTCCAATTGAGACAAGTCCGAGATCAAGCGCTTCTTTTCCGGATATTGGTTCTCCTGATCCGATGAGCTCTAATGCTTTGGCTGTACCGACATATCTCGGAAGGCGCTGTGTCCCCGCAAAACCCGGAATGATACCGAGATTAAGCTCCGGGAGCCCCAGCTTAGCATCTTCTGCCGCGATTCTGATGTGACAGGCCATCGCAAGCTCCAGCCCGCCTCCGAGAGCAGCGCCGTGAATCGCTGCGATAATCGGTTTTGGAAAGCTTTCGATTCTCTCCATTAACTGCTGGCCGCGCTCAGCGAGCAATGAGGAATCCTCATTGCCTTTAAACGATGTAAATTCTTTAATATCAGCGCCGGCTGAGAAAAATCTTCCCTCGCCGTGAATGATAATGCTTCGTACGCCTGCATCTGTCTCACATTGATCAAGACAGGAAGACAGCTCTTCTAATATCCGGCTGGAAAGCGCATTTGCCGGCGGATTGTGAATCGTCAAAACTGCCACAAATTGATCAACTGCCAGTGATATTGCATTCATAGGACAGAACTCCTTTACTTATTATGAATTCCGGACACCAATAATTCTAAAACGCTGTCTGAAAGCGCAGCAAGATCGTACTTTTGGTCATTCATCACCCAAGTTGTCACGGTTTCGTCAATCGTTCCAAAAATCATCTGCCGGGCGAGGCGGACGTCGAGGCCTTCTTTTAATTCGCCTGATTGTATGCCTTCCGTCAAAATGCCATCCAAAATATTTAAGTAGCCTTTTAATATTTCGTTGATTTTTTGGCGCAGCTCCAAGTTGGATTGGCGGAGCTCAAGCTGCGTGACAATCGCGAGATTATGGTCACCCGCTAAAAGGGAAAAATGCTTTGAAATCACAAGCGCCAATTTCTCTTTCGCTGTTGCTTTTTCTTTAATGTCCTCTTCCATCCGTTCAATAAATTGACCCATTTTTTCTTTGAAAAGAGAAATTAAAATATCTTCTTTGTTTTTAAAATAGAGATAGATGGTGCCGTCCGCTACCCCGGCTTGTTTGGCAATTTTGGATACTTGTGACTGGTGGTAGCCGTTTTCTGCAATGACTTCTACTGCTGCATCAATAATCTGCATATACTTTGGCCGTTTTTGCTTCAATGTTCATCGTTCCTTCTGGTAGAAATGAATGACTATTCCTTCATAATTTCATGATAAGAAGGATTTTCAGGTTTGTCCAGTTTATTCATGTTCGTTTTCTTTT
>NZ_JAVAXX010000469.1:0-3182 GCF_042709275.1 Bacillus sp. LR_5
GAACACCGAGCAACTATGTGTGAAATTTGTTGTACTCGCCTCATCATCGCGCTGGCTTGTCTTTTATTGCCCGCATGTTGCAGGAAAACATTTTATACAATTGGAGGTTACTATGAAAACTCATGTTAAAAAAGATTTGGACAAAGGTTGGCATATGTTAATTCAAGAAGCTAGATCCATTGGATTAGGCATTCATGATGTGAGGCAGTTTTTAGAATCTGAGACAGCATCGAGAAAGAAAAACCACAAAAAAACCGTCCGGCAAGACTAGTCCGAACAGGCGGATCTATTTACCTCTGGCTTTTCTATCACCTGATCTGAGTTTTCACCATATCCTCTATTCAAAAGCAAATCGCTGCGCTGAGCTTGAGGACAAACGGTGTGTCAGCTAACTACGACAGACAGCCGGTGATGCGAACATGATAACCGTGCTCTGGTAAACAGCAGCTTTGCTGAGAACAAGCTGCATTCGGTGAGGTTTTGAAAGCAAACTCGTTTATACACGGCCGAGCTTGAAAACCTTCGCCTGTCTTTAGACCACTGTGTTCACCTCTTCACGACTTCCTTCTTTTTTCATCCTCCAGATATTGTTCAAAGCATAAATCGGACTTTCAGTACATACCTATTGGTGTACCTTTTTGCTTACGTTTAGCGAATAAAAGGAGGAAAGCCATGTACAAAGCTGATTATAAACAGATTGCTGCAACGCCGTCTTTTCAAGCTTTTTTAAAGCAGAAACGCGCTTTTATTGTTCCTTCTGCGATTTTCTTTTTTGTTTTTTATTTTTCACTCCCTGTTTTGACATCTTATTTCACCTTTTTGAATGCACCGGCCATTGGAGCTGTTTCATGGGCTTGGCTGTTCGCCATCGCCCAATTCGCTATGACCTGGATACTGAGTACTGTGTATTCCCGGAGAGCCGCCCATTTCGATAAGTATGTAAGCGCTTTAAAAGAGGATCTGAAGGGTGAACAGACATGAATATGACTGCTTTTTTATTATTTTTGGCGATTGTTGGCCTGACGCTTATTATCACGTATTTTGCCGCGAAGAAGACGAAAACGACGAGTGAGTTTTATACGGCGGGCGGCGGGCTCACCGGCGTTCAGAATGGACTGGCAATTGCCGGTGACTACATGTCTGCCGCCTCGTTTCTCGGGATTGCAGGAATGATTGCGTTATATGGATTTGATGGCTTCTTTTACAGCATCGGTTTTCTGGTGGCTTATCTCGTTGTCTTGTACATCGTGGCGGAGCCGCTTCGGAATCTTGGAAAGTACACGATGGCAGACATGATTGCCGCTCGCTTTAAAGAAAAGAAAATCCGCGGTGTCGCGGCTCTTAATACCATTGCCATCTCTACTTTTTATATGATTGCCCAGCTCGTGGGGGCGGGCGCGCTGATCAAACTGCTTCTAGGGCTGGATTATACCGCGGCTGTCCTCATCGTCGGAGTGCTGATGACCATTTATGTCGTGTTTGGCGGCATGATCGCGACAAGCTGGGTTCAAATTATTAAAGCCGTTTTGCTGATGGCCGGCACACTCGTGATTTCGATTATCGTGTTTTCGAAATTCGGCTTTAGCCTTAATACCATGTTTGAACAGATGAAAACGGCTACTCCGCTGGGCGCTGATTTTTTGAATCCCGGAAATAAATACAAGGTGCCGCTTGAGACCTTGTCGTTAAACTTGGCACTCGTGCTGGGAACCGCCGGGCTTCCGCATATATTGATCCGGTTTTATACCGTTAAGGATGCCAAGACGGCCCGTACATCCGTTGTGTCAGCGACATGGATTATCGGTGTGTTTTATATTATGACGGTGTTTCTCGGCTTTGGTGCCGCGGCATTTGTCGGTTTTGACGCGATTACAGCGGCTGATCAAGCGGGAAATATGGCGGCTCCGCTTTTAGCAAAAGCGCTCGGAGGAGACTTTCTGTTCGCGTTTGTATCAGCCATCGCCTTTGCCACCATTTTGGCTGTCGTGACAGGGTTGGTGCTGTCTGCCGCCTCAGCATTTGCCCATGATATTTACAGCCAGATCATCAGAAAGGGAGAAGCAACTGAAAAAGAACAAATGAAAGCGGCCAGATGGGCTTCTGTCGCCGTGTCAGTGCTCTCGATTCTCCTTGCGATTTTTGCACAATCCTTAAATGTGGCGTTCCTTGTTGCACTCGCGTTTGCGGTAGCCGCCAGCGCAAACCTTCCGCTGATTGTGTTTACAGTCTTCTGGAAACGATTCAATGCCTCAGGCGCTTTATGGGGCAGCCTGACAGGCCTGATCAGCGCGCTTGTGCTGGTATCGATGAGCCCTAGTGTGTGGGACCCGGCCGGAGGTGCTATTTTTACCGGTGATCCGCTCATTCCGCTGTCTAATCCAGGAATTATTTCCATCCCGCTCGGCTTTCTCGGCGCGTGGCTCGGAACGGTGCTGTCGTCTGATAAAACAATTGATGAAGATACGTTTGCAGAAATTCAGGTGAAGGCGCATACTGGCGTCCATATGGAACAGGAATAAAAAAAGCTCTCTTTATAGAGAGCTTTTTCCTTGTCTTTTCTTCTGTTCGTCAGAAATCGCTTTTTCAAATACATCCTTGCCGGCAGCACCTGGAATTACAGTGTCGCCGATAATAAAGGTTGGAACGGCTGTGATGTCAGCCTCTTCATAAGCGTGCTTCAAGGCTTGGCGCTGCACGTCCTGATATGTTCTTGTTTCCAGTGCTGATTTGAATGCTGCACCGTCTAATCCCACTTCCTCGGCGAGCTTCGTCAAGATGTCAATATCGCCAATATTTTGGCCCTCCTGGAAAAACGCCTGAAAGACACGGGTGTTGTATTCATGTCCTTTATTGTATTCCTTCGCAAAATGGAAGCCTTCAAACGCGAGGTCTGTATACGGATGGGGCGAGACGTTTGGAAAATTGATCTCGACCCCTAATTTCTCCGCCATTGGCTGAATAGATGTCTGCCACATGTACTGTTTGGAAGGATCATTGACCGGATCAAGCTGAGGAGATGGACTTGGGCGCAGTTCAAACGGCATCCACT
Organism: Bacillus sp. LR_5; assembly: GCF_042709275.1. Taxonomy (NCBI): domain Bacteria; kingdom Bacillati; phylum Bacillota; class Bacilli; order Caryophanales; family Bacillaceae; genus Bacillus; species Bacillus sp. LR_5. The sequence continues at coordinate 3,050 of NZ_JAVAXX010000469.1, forward strand.
CGACTTCAACATCCTTTCCTTTTGTCGCTTCTTCAAAAGCGGCTTTTCCAACGAAACAAAATGGGCAGACGTAATCTGAATAAACTTTAATGTGTACTGTCATGATAATCTCCTTTCGTATAAATTGATTTTA
>NZ_JAVAXX010000047.1:0-32084 GCF_042709275.1 Bacillus sp. LR_5
GCCTCACAGCCTGTTTTCAAGTACAGCAAGGCTTTGAAGCCTCTTTACATCATTTGAATTTATTTTTTATTTTTTAAACCAATCTTTTGACTCGGGATTTCGTTTCCATGTTTGCAGCTTTTTTAGATCATCTGAATGAATATTTCCGTTTTCAAGCGCGACCTCTGTGAGCGTATCATAATCAGTTAATGAGTAGTATGGCAGTTCTGCCTTTGCGAAGGCTTCCTCCGCTTTAGGAAGTCCGTACGTAAAGATTGAGACGACACCAAGCACTTCACAGCCGGCCGCTTGTAAAGCTGCACAAGCTTCAAGCACGCTGCCTCCTGTGGAAATTAAGTCTTCAATGACAACTGTTTTTTGCCCCTCTTGCACAGCTCCCTCAATCTGATTGCCTTTTCCGTGCGCCTTCGGCTTGCTCCTCACATAACACATCGGAAGATTCAAACGGTCAGCCGCAAGAGCAGCATGAGGAATACCGGCAGTTGCTGTTCCCGCAATCATTTCAGCTTCAGGAAAATGCTCTTTGACAAGCTTGCTGATACCTGAAGCAACATCGTTTCTGACCTCTGGGAAAGATAGCGTAAGGCGGTTGTCACAGTAGATCGGTGATAAAATGCCGCTTGCCCATGTGAACGGCTCGTTCGGGCGTAAAAATACAGCTTGGATGTCTAATAGATGTTTTGCGATGATTTGTTTCAAGATTTGATTCCCTCCCATTCAAGTCTGACAGCCTTATAGGCTTTTACCGGGTCTTCCGCTTTTGTAATCGAGCGTCCTACTACAATCGCTGATGAACCTTTCTCTCTTGCAATGGCAGGCGTCGCTACGCGGACTTGGTCATTCGCAGCGTCCTCTGACATTCTGATCCCCGGAGTGACAGTCAGAAATGAAGGCGACACCGCTTGGTAAATAGCTTTTGCTTCATGAACAGAGCAGACCACTCCATCCAGTCCGCTTTCTTCCGCCTGTTTGCTGTAGTGCACAACCGTATCAATCAGAGATTTTTCGATCAGCAGTTCATTTTTCATGATTTGTTCAGATGTGCTTGTCAGCTGGGTTACCGCGATCAGTGACGGACGTTTTTTTCCGGCCGGCGTACCTTCTTCTAAGCCTTCGAGAGCTGCCTGCATCATTTTTTTGCCCCCAGCAGCATGAACATTGACGAGATCTACTCCGAGACTGGCAAGGCGCTTCATCGCTTTGTTTACAGTAGTCGGGATGTCATGAAGCTTTAGATCTAAAAATAGCTCGCAGTTTCTTTCTTTTAGTTGTTTCACGATAGATGGTCCTTCTTGATAAAAAAGCTCCATCCCAACCTTTACAAATAACGGTTCTTGCTGAAAAGGCGCTAAGAACGCAAGTGTTTCTTCAGCTGACGCAAAATCAAGCGCGATGATGGGCAGGTTGTTTTTCATGATTCCAGCTCCTTCCGATGCATTCTTCAATTGATTGATAGCCGTATTGGAGCAAAACAGATGGGAGCTGTTCAATAATCTCTGGACATGCAAAAGGATTCACAAAGTTTGCTGTTCCGACAGCGACTGCGCTTGCTCCCGCGAGAAGAAATTCCAGGGCATCTTCAGCCGTTTGCACGCCTCCCATTCCGATAATCGGGATGTTGACCGCCTGGCTGACTTCATACACCATGCGAATGGCAACCGGCTTCACAGCAGGGCCTGAAAGTCCCCCTGTTTTATTCGCTAATATCGGTTTGCCGGTTTTTAAATCGAGTCTCATGCCGATTAGTGTGTTGATCATCGTAAGACCGTCCGCTCCCGCTTCCTCGATCGCTAATGCAATTTCTGTGATATTGGCCACGTTCGGAGAAAGCTTCACATAAACGGGTACATTCGAAACCTCTTTCACCGCTTTTGTCAAATCGGCAGCCATTTCAGGATTCGTGCCAAAAGCGATTCCGCCTGTTTTCACATTCGGGCAGGAAATATTCAATTCAAGAGCATGAACATTAGGCGCTTTGCTGATACGCTCTGCGACTTCAACATAATCCTCGACTTGAGAACCTGCGACATTGGCAATGATCGGCGTATCAAACTGCTCAAGCCACGGCAGCTCATGATGCAACACGCTATCCAGCCCCGGATTTTGGAGACCGATCGCATTGAGCATTCCAGCACCAGTCTCAGCTACCCGCGGCGTCGGATTCCCGAAGCGCGGCTCCTTTGTCGTAGCCTTAATCATGATAGCTCCAAGACAAGACAAATCATAAAAACGTGAAAATTCTTTTCCAAACCCGAAGCAGCCTGATGCAGGAATGATTGGATTTTTCAAATCAAGTCCCGGCAATTTCACCTCTAGCATTACAGCGCCACCTCCTGAGCTTTAAATACAGGCCCGTCGAGACATACTTTTACATAGGATGTCTCACTTTCGTTTGTATGGCACACACACGCGAAGCATGCGCCGATTCCGCAGCCCATTCGTTCCTCCATGGACAGATATACTTCTTTATGGGCATATTCCTGTTTTAACGCCTTGAGCATCGGTGTCGGCCCGCAGCTGAGGAGGATATCAAACTCTAGATTTTTCCGTTTAATCACATCTGTGACAAATCCGGTTTCCCCGTAGCTTCCGTCAGCTGTTGCCACATACGTGTCTCCGTACTGCCGGCATTCTTCCTCGTAAAAAACATCCTTTGCCGATTGGAATCCTAAAACGTGGATGACATTTACCCCTTTTTCATTCAAGCGTTTCGACAGCTCTTGGAGAGGCGGCACACCTACTCCGCCTCCTACCAGCAAAGCCGTCTTTCCGGGTTGAACTTCATTAACAGGAAAGCCATTTCCCAAAGGCCCGAGGACATCCACAAGTTCTCCCTGCTGCTTCAGTGACAAGAGTCTTGTCCCTTCCCCATCTACCCGATAAATGATGGTGACTTCATTTTTTTCAAAGTTGACGTCTGCGATGCTGATCGGTCTTCTCAAAAGAGGCGTAACCGCTTCGCTCACTTTAAGATGAAGGAACTGTCCAGGGGTTGTAAACCCTTGGACAAGCTCCCCTTTCAGAACCATTTGATACACCCGGTCTGCAATTTGCTGGTTAGAACATACTGTCAAATACGCTTTTTTCATATAGTGACTGCCGCCTCCTGATTTGTGTTGACTGCCGGCATTTGATCAGCACGGAATGTCATGCTTTCCAGCACTCGCAATATCGCCTCTGCCGTATCTAAAGATGTTAGGCAGGCAACACCATTTTCTACTGATTCACGTCTGATTCTAAAACCGTCTCTTGCCGGCTGCTTTCCTTTTGTCAGCGTATTGATGACAAACTGCGCTTCTCCGTTTCTGATGACGTCAAGCAGGTTCGGGCCATCCTGACCGATTTTTCCGACGACCTTCGCTGGAATGGAAGCTTCTTTCAAGTAGCCTGCCGTTCCTTCCGTCGCTAAAATGTTGTAGCCGATCGCGTGGAACCGCTTAGCAATGGCAAGCCCTTCTTCTTTGTCCTTATCAGCTACTGTTAAAAGCACGGAACCGTAGTTCGGGATTTGAATACCTGAAGCAATCAAGGCTTTGTAGAGCGCCTTTTCAAGTGTCGAATCTTTCCCCATGACTTCACCTGTTGATTTCATTTCAGGCCCTAACGTAATGTCCACTCTTCTCAGCTTGGCAAAGGAGAAGACCGGCGCTTTTACAAATACACCTTGCTGTTCAGGCTGAAGGCCCTCTGTATAGCCAAACGCAGCCAGCTTTTGACCAAGAATGATTTTTGTTGCGAGATTCGCCATTGGGATACCCGTAATTTTGCTTAAAAACGGTACGGTTCTGCTTGATCTCGGATTCACTTCTAGCACGTACACCTCGCCTTGCGACAAGACGAATTGAATATTGAGCAAACCGACAATATTCAGCCCTTTAGCAAGTGCGATCGTGTATTGTTCAATTTTTTTCTTAATGTCCTCTGTGAGAGACTGAGGCGGATAAACAGCGATCGAGTCTCCGGAGTGAACGCCCGCACGTTCAATGTGCTCCATAATTCCCGGAATGACGACTGTTTCACCGTCGGATACTGCATCGACTTCAATTTCTTTTCCTGTCAAGTATCTGTCAATTAATACAGGGTGCTGCGGATTGATTTTAACTGCGTTTTTCATGTAATGAAGCAGCTCTTCTTCATGATACACAATCTCCATCGCCCGGCCGCCAAGTACATAGGAAGGGCGTACCAATACCGGGTAACCAATATCACTTGCAATGCTTACCGCCTGATCAACTGATGTCGCTGTTTTGCCAAGCGGCTGAGGAACACCAAGTTCTCCAAGCGCTTGTTCAAATTTATCCCGGTCTTCTGCACGGTCTAAATCTTCTAATGAAGTTCCAAGGATTTTCACTCCGCGTGCAGAAAGCTCGTCAGCAAGGTTAATCGCAGTTTGTCCGCCGAACTGTACGACAACGCCCATTGGCTGTTCAAGGTCAATGATGTGCATAACATCTTCAATCGTAAGCGGTTCAAAATACAGCTTGTCTGAGATGCTGAAGTCTGTTGAAACGGTTTCCGGGTTGTTGTTGACAATAATGGCTTCATAGCCTGCTTGTTTAATTGCCCATACAGAGTGAACCGTCGCATAGTCGAACTCGACACCCTGACCGATTCGAATCGGACCCGAACCAAGCACCATCACACTTTTCTTATCTGTAACGACAGATTCATTTTCTTCTTCGTATGTGCTATAGAAGTATGGCGTTTCTGACTCGAATTCCGCCGCACATGTATCTACCATTTTGAATACCGGAGCAATCCCCGCTTGTTTTCTCAAGCTGTAAAGCTCGGATTCTTTCATTTTCCACTCGCGGCTGATGTACTGATCAGAGAAGCCGAGTTCTTTTGCCCGTCTCAGCACATCTGTATCGCCCGCATTCGCCTTCAATTCTTTTTCAAACTGTACGATTCCGAACAGCTTATGCAAGAAGAAGACATCGATAGCGGAAAATTCATGGAGGTCTTCTACCGTGTAGCCTCTTCTGTAGGCTTCAGCTAAGTAGAATAAGCGTTCATCACCGGCCTTTTTAATTCGCTTTTCAAGAAGCTCATCTGAAATGTCAGCGGCGTCCTTCAATTCAAGATGATACACATCCGCTTCCAGTGATCGCACTGCCTTCAGCAATGACTCTTCAAGCGTGCGGCCGATTGCCATGACCTCACCTGTCGCTTTCATTTGCGTGCCAAGCTTTCTGTTTGCTGATTCAAACTTATCAAACGGCCAGCGCGGAATTTTGGATACGACATAGTCAAGAGCTGGTTCAAATGCTGCATATGTTTTTCCTGTCACCGGGTTCATCATTTCATCTAATGAAAGTCCGACTGCAATTTTAGCAGCGAGCTTTGCAATCGGGTACCCCGTTGCTTTTGATGCAAGGGCAGATGAACGGCTGACACGCGGATTTACTTCAATAATGTAATATTGGAAGCTGTCTGGGTCTAAAGCGAGCTGCACGTTACATCCGCCTTCGATTCCAAGCGCGCGAATCAGTTTTAACGATACATTCCGCAAGAGCTGATATTCGCGATCGCTGAGCGTTTGGCTCGGCGCGACAACAATACTGTCTCCAGTATGGATTCCAACCGGATCAATGTTTTCCATGTTACAAACGACAATGGCGTGATCCTGGCTGTCTCTCATGACTTCATACTCGATTTCTTTATAGCCGGCGATGCTTTTTTCAAGCAGACATTGGTGTACCGGGCTTAATTTCAAGCCGTTCTCAACGATTTCTTTTAGCTCTGTTTCATTCGAGCAGATGCCTCCGCCTGTTCCGCCTAATGTATATGCCGGGCGGACAATGACAGGGAATCCAATTTGACTGACGAATTTTTCTGCTTCTTCAAGGGAGTGGATAATCTCACTTTCAGGCACCGGTTCATTCAGTTCATTCATTAATGTTCTGAACAAGTCACGGTCTTCAGCTTGCTGAATCGCAGACAGTTTCGTGCCAAGCACTTCGACGCCGCATTCTGCCAAAACGCCTCTTTCAGAAAGCTCAACCGCAAGATTCAAACCGGTTTGGCCTCCGAGTGTAGGAAGAATGGCATCCGGGCGCTCTTTTCTGATGATTCGTGTCAAGAATTCAGGTGTGAGCGGTTCGATATAAACCCGGTCAGCCATTTCGGTATCTGTCATGATCGTGGCAGGGTTTGAGTTGACAAGGATGACTTCATAGCCTTCTTCTTTCAAAGCAAGACAGGCTTGTGTTCCCGCATAGTCAAATTCTGCTGCTTGGCCGATGATGATCGGTCCAGATCCGATTACTAAAATTTTGTTAATGTCTACGCGTTTTGGCATACCGCTTCCCCTTCTTTCTCTGTTGTTTCGATCATTTCGATGAATCTGTCAAATAGATGGTTGGCATCCTCAGGACCAGGTGAGGCTTCGGGATGATATTGAACCGTAAATGCCGGCAATGTTTTATGCTTCAGCCCTTCAATCGTATCGTCGTTAATTGCGATATGCGTCACTTCCAGTTCTGTTTTACTGATAGACGAAACTGTATATCCATGGTTTTGAGATGTTAAGGCAACTTTTCCTGTAGCCAGCTCTTTTACCGGGTGGTTTGAGCCCCTGTGGCCGAATTTCATTTTTTCAGTATTCGCCCCGCACGCCAGCGCGAATAATTGGTGGCCGAGACATATTCCGAATAATGGCACTTTTCCAAGAACACCTTTAATCATTTCAATCGCTTCAGGCACATCCTTCGGGTCTCCAGGTCCGTTAGAAAGCATGATACCGTCCGGTTTCAGCTGAAGCACCTCTTCCGCTGTAATGTTGTAAGGCACAACGATGACGTCACATTTCCGTTTGTTCAGCTCTCTTAGAATCCCGTGTTTCATGCCGAAGTCAACCAAGACGATGCGTTTGCCTCTTCCCGGGCTCGGATATGCTGTTTTTGCTGATACTTGGGATACTTGATTTCTTGGCAATTCCGTTTCGTTCAGTCTTTTCAGCACTGCTTCGATATCTTCATCAGATGAAGCGAATGTTCCTTTTAGCGCGCCTGCCGTGCGGATCATTCTTGTCAGCTTCCTTGTATCAATTCCCTGGAGTCCGGGAATGTTTTTCATTTTTAAATACTCGTCTAAGGTGTATGCTGAACGCCAGTTGGAAGGCAGCTCACATAATTCTTTGATGATCAGCCCTTTGACAAAAGGGGTAATGGATTCAAAATCATCACGGTTAATGCCGTAATTTCCGATAAGCGGGTATGTTAATGTTACGATCTGTCCGCAGTAAGAAGGATCAGATAAAATTTCCTGATAGCCTGTCATCCCAGTATTAAAAACGACTTCTCCCATGTTGTGTTCTAAGCTTCCGAAGGCTTCTCCCTCGAATACCGCTCCGTTTTCCAGTACTAATCGTCTCTTCATTTGACAAGTCTCCCCTCTTCATAAGCAAGCTTCCCTGCCGCAATTGTAGCGACCGGCCAGCCGGTGCAGCTGATGCCGTTGAATGGTGTATTTTTTCCTTTTGATAAAAATGTCTCTTTGTCTATAACTGCTTCTTTTTCTAAATCGATTAACGTAATGTCCGCAGCTTGCCCCGTTTGTAATGTTCCATATGGGAGACCGAACGCTTCGCATGGCTTGATTGTCATGTAGTCAATCAACTGCTTCAGCGACCAGCTGCCATTTTTGACAAAGTGTGTGTAAAGAAGCGGGAATGCTGTTTCTAAGCCGACAATTCCGAATGGCGCCAGTTTCATTTCTGTGTTTTTCTCTTCTTCCGTATGCGGTGCATGGTCTGTTGCGATAAAATCAATTGTTCCGTCTAAAAGACCTTCAATTAAAGCAGCTCTGTCTTCTGCACTGCGGAGCGGCGGATTCATTTTATAGTTTGTGTCCAGCCCCGGGATGTCCTCATCACAAAGCAGCAAATGATGCGGCGACACTTCTGCTGTCACTCTGATTCCCGCTTTTTTCGCATCGCGTACAACTCTGACAGATTCTTTCGTGCTGATATGGCATACATGATAATGGCAGTTTGCCGCCTCAGCCAGCAGCACATCGCGGGCAATATGAACCGATTCACACACAGAAGGAATGCCGTTTAGCCCGTTCGCTTTGGAGAATGTCCCCTCATGTACGCTTCCTCCGTAAATTAAGGAGTTGTCCTCGCAATGTGCAACAATCGCTTTGTCAATTGCAGCTGCCCGTTTCATCGCTTCATACATCATACCTGCTGTCTGTATACCAACACCGTCATCTGTAAAAGCAAATGCCCCGGCTTCTTTTAATGCTTCAAAGTTTGTCATTTCATCGCCGATTTGCCTGATCGTAATGGATGCATATGGAAGAACTCTGACGCATGATGTTTCTTTAATTCTGTTTTGCACCCATTCCATCTGCTCCTTTGTATCAGGAACCGGCCGCGTATTCGGCATTGCTGCTACTGTAGTATAGCCGCCGCGTGCCGCCGCTTTGGCCCCGGTTTCAATAGTTTCTTTTTTCTCTCCGCCCGGCTCTCTGAAATGCACGTGGAGATCAACAAACCCAGGTGAAACGAGCAAACCTTTTGCATCAATTACCGTTTCATTATCCCTTGCATCAAGCTTGCCGATTGCGGTGATGGTTTCTCCAGTCACTCGGATATCCGCTTCTGTTTTTTCACCATTTTCGTTTAGTATCCAGCCGTTTTTAATGAGATATGACATACGCTGCTTCTCCTCTTTTCACATTGGTTTGTAAGGCACGCTGTATCACTGCCATTCTGATAAATACGCCATTTTGCATTTGCTTGAAGATTCTTGATTTTTCGCTTTCTACTAAGCTGTCATCAATCTCCACTCCTCTGTTTACCGGAGCAGGATGCATGATGATCGCATGCCGCTTCATACGCTCAGCCCGTTCTACGGTCAAGCCGTATTTGTTTAAATAGCCTTCCTGGCTGACAGCGGACTGATGTCGTTCATTTTGAATGCGCAGCAGCATGACAACATCGGAAGACTCAACTGCTTCATCCATTGAGACATACGTGCCGAATGTATTTTCTTCATCCTGCCATTCCGAAGGGCCGGAAAATAGGACCCGGGCACCCAATCTTGTCAACACTTCCGCATTTGACCTTGCCACTCTGCTATGCTTGATGTCGCCGTGAATGGAGACGGTAAGCCCTTTGAACGTATTGAACTCTTCATAAATCGTCATTAAATCAAGCAGTGATTGTGTTGGATGCTGGCCGCATCCGTCTCCCGCATTCAGAATCGGAATGTTCACCTGGCTGACAAGCTCTTCATAATACTCATCCTCACTGTGCCTGATGACGCAGACGTCCACACCGATTGATTCGAGCGTCCGGATCGTGTCATATAAGGTTTCGCCTTTTTGCACGCTTGTGCTTGTTCCATCAAGGTTGAGCACATTCATGCCCAGCTTTTTTTCTGCGACCTCAAAGCTGAACCGCGTTCTCGTGCTCGGTTCGAAAAACAGGTTTGCTGCAAACTTTCCTGTAAGCTGATTGTCTGTTTTTCCGTTTTTGAGGTCTTGTGCTGTTTGAAGCAAATCTTTGATTTCCTCAGTGCTGAGTTCACTCATCGTCGTTAAATGCTTCATGTTCTTTCCCCTCTCTTTTCAACTTAAGGCTGAAAAAAACCCCGGGTCTAAGATAGACTCGGGGTATGGTTAAATAGAGGGCAGCATTGAAGCTTCCTTCTCTTCATAACCCTTCCAAGCCTCTCTGGACTTTCATTAAAAGGTTTTAGATATGATGTTGTTCAGATGTGTCTGCCTGCTCTTCCTTCGCCTGCGGAAGAATCAGGTTTAAGATGACACCGACAATTGCGGCAAGCGCCATTCCTGACACTTGGAATCCGCCTTGAGACACTTGGATAAAAGCGCCTCCTACACCGATGACAAGGATAACTGATGTAATAATGAGGTTTCTGTTGTTTTCATAATCAATTTTGTTGTCAATCAGCATTCTCAGGCCGCTTGAAGCAATGATTCCGAACAGCAGGAAGGAGACGCCTCCCATGACCGCTGACGGCACTGAACTGATCAGCGCTGAAATTTTGCCGATAAAGCCGAAGCAAAGGGCAATCACTGCCGCGCCCCCGATGACAAAGACGCTGAATACTCTTGTGATGGCCAGCACGCCAATGTTTTCTCCGTAAGTCGTTGTCGGCGGACCGCCGATCAGGGAAGCGAGGATTGTCGCCACACTGTCACCCATAATAGAGCGATGAAGACCTGGCTTTTTAATGAAATCTTGTCCGACAACCTTGCTCAGCACCATTTGGTGGCCGATATGCTCTGACATTGTGACAAATGCGACAGGAACCATTGCGGCTGCGATGCCGAGTGTAACTGACGGTGAATAATCTTTGAACGGAATGATAAATTCAGGCACTGCGAACCATTTCGCGTCAAGCACCGGCTGGAAGTTGACAATCCCTTGAGTAAGGGCGAACAGGTATCCGCCGATGATTCCGATCAGAACCGGAATCAGGCTTAAAAATCCTCGTAAGAAAATTGCACAAATAATCGTGATTGCCAGCGTAACTCCTGCGACACTAAAGTGCTTTAAGCTGTAGACTAACTCACTCGCGTTCGGATCAGCATACATCGCCATATTTACTGCAGTGCTTGCAAGTCCGAGCCCGATGACGATAATAACAGGCCCTACGACTACAGGCGGGAGAATCTTCATCAGCCATCCTGTTCCAAGCTGCCTAATCAATAAGGCAATAAGCCCGTACACCAGCCCTGCAAGAAACGCCCCAACCATTGCCGCTCCCGGCCCGCCGGTCGCTTTTACCAGAATGATCGGAGAAATAAAGGCGAAGGACGAACCGAGATACGCCGGAATTTGCCCTTTCGTAATAAGAAGGTACGCCAGTGTTCCGATGCCGCTTGTCACCAACGCCACAGCAGGACTCATTCCGACGAGCTTCGGAACCAAAATGGTTGAGCCAAACATGGCAAACAAATGCTGAAGGCTGAATGAAACCCAAGAGAAAGGTGTCGGGACATCCCTGACCCCTAAATTTACTTTTTTCTTACTCATGATGATTTCCCCCTGATTGTTGACTTTCATTTTAGGATGACTCAATGACTGTATAAAAAAACCTCTTTGCTTTTTTACGCAAAGAGGCATACAAAGACCTGCCGAATGCTTTTTGGGCCTTTGTTGTGCACCTCTTTGCAACCTCTCTGGATTGCCCTTAAAAAGGTGATCTATTATTCGTTTTCATAAATGGCGACGAGATCGTTTTGGTCTACCTCATCAAGCTGAACCATAACCTTTTCTGACTTTGATGTCGGGATGTTTTTCCCGATATAATCCGCTCGGATCGGCAGCTCCCGGTGTCCTCTGTCCACAAGCACTGCAAGCTGAATGGAGGAAGGTCTGCCTACATCAACAAGCGCATCCATTCCTGCTCTGACTGTTCTTCCGGTATACAGAACATCATCAACGAGAATGACTTTTTGATCTGTAATATCTACCGGAATATCTGCACCTTTTACAAGCGGTTCATCGTTGCTCGTTTTTTTAGAAAGATCGTCTCTGTAAAGAGTAATATCAATTTCACCGACTGTAACAGGATTTCCCTCAATCTGTTCAATGCGTTCCGCAAGGCGTTTTGCCAGGTAAATCCCTCTTGTCTTAATACCGACAAGAATGCAGTTATTCATTCCTTTATTGCGTTCGATCATTTCGTGAGCAATCCTGGTCAGCGCCCGTCTGATTGCCTGTTCGTCGAGAATGACAGCTTTTTGATTCAATGTGTGACACCTCACAGTTCATATAGAAGAAAAAACCCCTCCTGCCAGAGCATAGAGGGGTTTTAGGACAAGGTGCGCGCCTATACACGCATCCCGTCTATCCGTTATCCTTCTCAGCCTCTCTGGACTGTTTTAAAGAATCTATTCAGCTTCGTTTATTATTTCAGAAAAGAAACCCTCTGTCAACCGTTTTTTCTGAGGTTTTCGATTAATTCTGCCATATCCTCGGGAAGCGGCGCTTCAAATTCGACATATTCTCCTGTTCGTGGATGGTCAAAACCTAAAACTCCCGCGTGAAGCGCTTGGCCATTAAAGTCGATTGTTTTTCTTGGGCCGTATTTCGGATCGCCTGCTAATGGGAATCCGATATATTTCATATGAACACGAATTTGATGCGTTCTCCCAGTTTCAAGCTGGCATTCCACTAACGTAAAATCCTGAAAACGCTCTAGTACATGAAAATGAGTGACAGCGTTTTTGCCATCACGTATCACAGTCATGCTTTGACGGTCTTTCTTATCTCGTCCGATCGGCGCGTCAATTGTGCCGTCATCGTGAGAAATAAGCCCGTGGACAACGGCCGTATATTTTCGCGTGACCGTTTTGTTAACCAATTGGTTTACGAGTGACTCGTGTGCCATATCATTTTTCGCCACCATTAATAAACCGGACGTGTCCTTATCGATTCTGTGAACAATACCCGGACGCATCACGCCATTTATACCGGAAAGGTCTGTGCAATGAGCCATAAGGCCGTTTACAAGTGTGCCCGTAAGATGCCCGGGTGCTGGGTGAACAACCATTCCGCGAGGTTTGTTGACGACCAGCACATCCTGGTCCTCATAATAAATATCGAGATCCATAGGCTCTGCCAGAACGTCGAGCGCTTCCGGTTCGGGTACAGTGACGGTCACCTGATCACCCGGCTGAATTTTGTAATTCGCTTTCACCGCGCTTCCGTTCACGACAACCTGTCCGTCTTTTACCCATTGCTGAACCTGGGTTCTTGACCAATCATTCTCAGTCGATGCCAAAAATTTATCAATCCGCTCACTTTTTTGTTCTTCTGAAGCGGTTATATCAATTTGATTCATGCTATTGCTCCTTTTTCTTTTTCCCGCTGTCCAACAGCATTTGTATAAATAAAAGCATTACGCCGACACATAATGAAGAGTCCGCGATGTTAAATATCGGGTAATTGTAATTGACAATAATAACATGGATAAAATCCACAACTTCCTGTCTGACAGCCCGATCGATAAAGTTGCCGATGGCACCGCCAAGCATAAGTCCGAGGGCAACACCAAGAAGCCTTTGTCCTTTTGTATAACGCTGTATGTAATAAACAATACCAATAATAACAGCGGTTGTTATGAGGTAGAAAAACCACATCTGACCCGCTAATATCCCCCATGCAGCACCCGTATTGCGATGGGAGGTGATATAGAATACCTGATCAATGATCGGAATGCTTTGGCCAAGTTCCATGTTCTTAACAACTAGCCATTTTGTCAATTGATCGGCTGCAATAATAAGTAGTGCAATCATATAATACAGCACAAACGTTCCTCCAGTTTACGGTTACTTTAATCCATTATGCATTTTATCAATAAAAAGCACTGGAGTAAAGAAATATCAGGCATAATAACCGGCCAGACACTGTTATTCATACAGTGCCTGACCATATTCGATATCCGTTGATTTCCATATCGGAAGCGTTTTTTTCTCAAATTGGACAGAATAAAGAAAATCGTTTGCTGTTCGGGCCGTCGGCAGCACTGCCAGCTTTGCAAGAGGAATGGGAGCCCCGGTGTCTTCACAGTATCCGAATGTGCCGTTTTCGATTTTGGACAATGCAAGGAGAACGTCTTGAAGTTCTTCTTTAATATGATAGATCAGAGTTGCTTTTTGTTTTTGATTGATTGCTGCTTGCGGGCTTGTAGAAACCTGAAAGCAAGAATACTCAAATAATCTGGACTGTAATTCTTCTTTCATCAGAAGAAGTTCCGTATAAATTGCGGTCAGTTGATCATTCATTCTTCACAACTCCTGCTCTTAACGTAGTATCTTTATTGTTGCCTGTGAATGATGATCTAAAGCCCATAAGATTTTTCCTGTCGTTCTAAAGGATGTCACTCTTGGCACAAAAAAAGCCCGGCTTTTAAGCCGGGCTCTTTTGCATTATTTTTGATAGTATTTTTCAACGATTTCAGCGTTGCGTAATGAAAGTGTAGGATATTTCGGATTTGCCCCTACATCTTTTGAAATCACACGAGATCTCTCACACATTTCGCCTTCAGCTTTCTCGACAGCGATTTTACCTGTCGCAAAGCTTTGCGCATCGTTCGGCGCTTCATTTTCTTCGCTGATTGTCAGTTCAGACACAATAAACAGCTGAGAAAGGTTTTCTTTTATGGAAGCCAAGAGCTCCTTGTTTTCTTTGTTTGGATACAATTTCAGGTATGCTTCCAAAGATTTACCGATAATTTTTTCATTTCGCGCAGTTTCTAATGCTTTTAACACGTCATCACGAAGAGCCATAAAGCGGTCAAATTTTTCTTCAGTCGCTTCACTGTTTGGAACCGTGATTGTTTCCGGCATATCGGTCAGCTGAACGCTCTGCTCTTCAACAAATGTTAAATGAGACCACAATTCGTCTGCCGTATGTGGAAGGATAGGCGCTGAAAGCTTCACTAATGCAAGAAGCGTTTCGTAGAATACTGTCTGCATGCTGCGTCTATCCGGATGATCCGCATGCTCGATGTAGACAATATCTTTTGCAAAATCAAGGTAGAATGAGCTCAATTCGATTGTGCAGAAATTATGAATGCTGTGATACACAACCGCAAATTCGTACTCATCATACGCTTTTTTCACTTTATCAATCAGCTTGTTCAGCTTAATCAGCATATACTGATCCACTTCACGAAGATCTTCGACAGCCACCGCATTTGTTTTTGGATCAAAATCGAAAAGGTTGCCGTGAAGGAAACGGAACGTGTTGCGGATTTTACGATATACTTCCGCAACCTGCTTCAGAATGGCGTCAGACACGCGAACGTCCGCCTGATAATCCACTGAAGATACCCATAATCTTAAGATGTCGGCACCAAGCTGTTTCATGACTTTAGCCGGAACAACAACATTACCGATTGATTTACTCATCTTGCGTCCTTCTCCATCCAGTGCGAACCCATGGCTGAGCACACCTTTATACGGCGCTTTCCCTGTTACGGCTACTGCTGTAGAAAGAGAAGAGTTAAACCAGCCGCGATATTGGTCAGATCCCTCTAGGTATAAATCAGCCGGGCGAACGAGGTCATCACGTTCTTCAAGCACTGCTTGATGTGAAGAGCCTGAATCAAACCAAACATCCATGATATCCTGTTCTTTTGTAAATGTGCCGTTCGGGCTGCCAGGATGCGTAAAGCCTTCCGGAAGAAGATACTTTGCTTCTTTTTCAAACCAAATGTTTGATCCGTGCTGTCTGAACAATTCAGAAACATGTTCAATGGTTTCATCTGTAATAATCGGTTCTCCGTTTTCAGCATAAAATACCGGAATCGGCACACCCCACGCACGCTGTCTGGAAATACACCAGTCTCCGCGGTCCCGAACCATGTTGTGCAAACGCTGCTCGCCCCATTCAGGAACCCATTTGGTTTCTTTAATGGCATCCAGCAGGTCTGATCTGAAATCTTTAATAGACGCAAACCATTGCGCTGTCGCTCTGAAAATGGTTGGTTTTTTTGTTCTCCAATCATGCGGATAAGAGTGAGTAATGAATTCAAGCTTCACAAGTGCGCCTTTTTCATCAAGCTGCTGTGTGATCGCTTTGTTTGCATCATCATAGAACATGCCTTCAAACCCAGGAGCTTCGCTTGTCATTACACCTTTTTCATCAACCGGGCAAAGCACATCTAAACCGTATTTTTGGCCGATGATAAAGTCATCTTCCCCATGTCCTGGCGCTGTATGAACACAGCCTGTTCCGGCATCAGTTGTTACGTGTTCACCAAGCATAACGAGAGAGTCTCTGCCATATAGCGGGTGTTCAGCGATAATGTTCTCAAGGTCTTTCCCTTTGACCGTTCTTGTCACTTCATACTGATCAAATCCGCATGCCGATGCAACATTTTCGACTAATGCACTTGCTACGACAAAGCGGTCATCACCTACTGCAATCACGCTGTACTCAAGATCAGGGTGCACTGAAATTCCGAGGTTCGCCGGAATTGTCCAAGGCGTTGTTGTCCAAATAATGATGCGCTCGCCGTTTTCAAGAACGCCTTTTCCGTCTTTCACACCAAAAGCGACGTAAATAGATGCTGAACGTTTGTCTTGATATTCGATCTCGGCTTCAGCCAGAGCAGACTCACTTGAAGGTGACCAGTTAACCGGTTTAAGGCCTTTGTAAATGTAGCCTCGTTTTGCCATTTCACCAAATACGCGGATTTGCTGCGCTTCGTATTCCGGTTTTAATGTCACATATGGGTTTTCCCAGTCACCGCGGACACCAAGACGTTTGAATTGCTCACGCTGCCCCTCGATTTGCTTCCAAGCGTACTCTTCGCACAGTTTGCGGAATTCTGCTACTGACATTTCTTTGCGGTTGACCTTTTTGTTTTTTGTCAGAGCTGTTTCAATTGGCAATCCGTGTGTATCCCAACCCGGCACATACGGTGCGTTGTAGCCGCTCATTGATTTATAGCGGACAATGAAGTCTTTCAAAATCTTGTTAAGTGCATGGCCCATATGGATGTCGCCGTTTGCATACGGAGGTCCGTCATGTAAAACAAATTTCGGGCGGTCTTTCGTCCGTTCCTGAACAAGACGGTAGATATCCTCTTCCTCCCATTTTTTTTGAATGTCAGGCTCACGGTTTGGCAAATTTCCACGCATCGGGAAATCTGTTTTCGGCATTAAGAGCGTGTCTTTAAAATCCATTTTCATTCCTCCACTGCATTTTTTCAGAAAATAAAAAAAGCCCTCTCATCCCATAAGGGACGAGAAAGCTTATCTCGCGGTACCACCCTTGTAGAAAAAGCAAGCATACACTTTTTCCTCTTGAGCATCGTAACGTGATGAACGTCCTAACCTACTGTGAGTTCAGCAAGGAAACTAAAGGGCTGATCTACATGATTCCGGCCATCCCGGACTCTCACCATCTCCGGGTCGCTATGAAGGCCTGAAGGAAACATGACTGTCCCTTTCAACCGTTTTTTCATCTGAATTTATGAACGTATTATATTCGACAAGCTAAGAAAATGTCAAGATAATCAGAGAATTTATTCCTTTTCCTCAAATACAGCGTCGACTTCATACTCAAGGAGATGATCCCAATCGTCATTTTTCAGAAGATCAAGCTGAGCTTCAATCAGCATTTGGAAACGTGTTCTAAACACTTTAGACTGTTTTTTCAGCTCTTCAATTTCCATTGCAATTTTTCTTGATTTTGATAACGATTCGTTGATAATGCGATCAGCGTTTTTCTCCGCTTCCCGAACGATCAGCTTTGCCTCTTTTTGAGAATTGCGTTTTACGTCTTCAGCCGCTTCTTGAGCAACTAAAATTGATTTATTCAATGTTTCCTCAATATTGGCAAAGTGTCCGATTCTTTCATCAAGCTCATTGACTTTCGCTTCAAGCTCAGTTTTCTTGCGGAGAACAATTTCGTAATCTTTTCTGACTTGGGCTAGGAATTCATTTACTTCATCTTCATCATATCCGCGAAAACTTTTTGTAAACGTCTTGTTGTGAATATCATTTGGCGTTAATGGCATGATGCCACCTCCATTTTTACATTTCAGTACGGTTATCTAGTTCACATTATAAAACAAATTTCGCACAGATGGAGAAAAAAACTGAAAAACCGACTATTTTTGTCGTTCAAACGTAACTCTCCATTTGTCTTTTTTGGTTTTCCCTTCGATTTTTGTTAAGCTGCACCGGCCAAAACCTCTGATTGACAGCATGTCCCCTTCCGCGACTATGTATGAAGGATCTTCAACTACCTTCCAGTTCACTTTCACAAGGCCGTTTTTCACAAGCGTCTGTGATTTCTGGCGGGATTGCCTGCTCATAGAGGCGCAGACGGCGTCAAGCCTTAAAGAAGAAACCGTGTCATCTCTTATTTCGACATCCACTGCTGGAATGTTAAGGTCTGACAAGTCAATTTTCTCTAGGCTGACCGCCGCTTTGCCTGCTTGGGTCAGCTGTGCAGCCACAAAATCAGCGGTATCGGCTGAGACAATCAATTGCACTGCTGTCTCAGAAAACACGATGTCACCGAATTTTTGCCGCTTTAATCCTATGCCCATTAATGCACCAAGCAGAGAACGATGATCTACTGAGACAAACTTGTCAGCATAACGGACGTTAAACGCCTGCAGTTCAAAATCTGATTCTTCCGGAGTAATGTACTCTGGAAACAGAATCGCCCGTTTCCGCTCCGCTCTGTCATAGCCGCCGGAAAAGGCAAGCCCGACATCTGCCTGTCCCGTAACAGCAGAGAGGATGACCTGCTCTCGGGGGTCTAAAAAGTCGGTCAGCTTCATCCGGTACTGCTCCTGGACAATTCTTTTCCATTCGAGCGCCTGATCAATAAAGGCCCGCTCGTCTTTTCTGAAGTGCTGATATATATCGCTCATCGTCTTTCCCTTCTATGTAAAGAGGCTTGGCTGCTGCCAAGCCCCTATCAAACTGTCACATTAAAACGCAATCATGCGATAAAGCCCCCACAAGCCGGTTGTCGCAAACCGAAGCACAAGTATTGCTACGATTGGTGAAATATCCAGCATTGCAATCGGAGGGATGATTTTTCTGAATGGTTCGAGATATGGTTCACAAATCGAAGCCAAAAAACGCCCGACTGCTGTTTCCCTCGTACTCGGCACCCATGACATAAAAATATATATGATCAGGGCAAATGAGTATATTGTGATTAATAAGCTTAAAACCGAAAAAACTTGATAAAGGATCATCTCGCTTTACCACCTCTGATGTTCGTCTTCAGATATGAGCTCAGAAATTGTGCCTGATACATCTACGTTGTCAGGCGTGCAGAGGAAAATATCTGAGCCGATTCTTTGAATATCGCCGCCAATGGCATAAACGGTTCCGCTTAAAAAGTCAACAATCCGCTTCGCCTGGTCATGCTGTATCCGCTGAAGATTGACGACAACTGCCCGCCGGTTCTTCAAATGGTCGGCTATTTCCTGCGCCTCCGCATAAACGCGCGGCTCACTCAACACCACTTTAGAGGATTTCTGAACACTTTGCAAGCTCACTACATTCTGTTTGCCCGCAGGTTTATTCCCGTTGTAAGCCGGCTTTTCTTTTTGCTCATGCTCCTCATGAGATTCCCGCTCTGTCTCAATATATTCATATTCGTATTCTTCATCTTCCATTGAGAAAAAGTTTTTCAGTTTATTTTTCATACTCATTGCTGTACACCCCCTGTTTCATTTCCGACTAACGATGAGCCGATTCTAATATAAGTAGCTCCTTCTTCAATTGCAATTTCAAAATCATTTGACATGCCCATCGACAGTTCAGTACACGGAGCGTTCGGCTGGTTCAGCTTCTGAACCTGGTCACGGAGTTCTCTCAGCGACCTGAAACAGCTTCTGATCTGATCTTGATCATCAGTCAGCGGAGCCATTGTCATCAGCCCGGCAACAAGGATATGTTCGAAACCGGAAAGCTCCTGTATGAATGGAATGACTTCTTCTTTTTTCATGCCGTGTTTAGAAGGCTCAAGAGAGGTATTGACCTGCACAAAGCATCGTACAGTACCTTCAGCCCGTTTTTCAATTTCTTTCGCTAATGAGAGCCGGTCTAGGGAATGGATATAGGAAACCGCATTGACGACAGATTTTGCTTTTCTTGATTGCAGACTGCCGATAAAATGCCATTCCGGATTCCCTTTCATCAATTCCTGTTTGCGGAGCAGTTCCGCATCCCGATTCTCTCCGAGGCAGGTGATGCCAGCATCTACTGCCTCCTGTGCTCTTTCAGGCGATACATATTTAGTGACTGCAATAACCGTAACTTCATCGGAGCTGCGGCCCGATCTGTTACATGCTTCGTTTATTCGTTCGTTTATATGTCGTAAATTATCAACAACACGCAAGATCTTTTATGCCTCCTTCATTCCGATAAAGGACATCATCCGTCCAGTTTTCCCCTGATCGCGGCGGTGAGAATAGAAAAGAGACGGCTCGCTTTCCGTGCATAAACCGCTGACAGAAATTTGTTCACTTGCCAAACCGCTGTCCATCAGTATAAGACGGTTCAGCTCTTTCAGATCAAGCTGATATTGTGCCTTTGCCGTCTGATTAACGGCAAGGTCTGCTGAAACCGGCAATGCGCGGACAGCATCCATGACGCGGTCGTCTACCGTATAGCATGCACCGCTGATAGACGGGCCAATAACAGCGTAAATATCTGAGGGATTTGAACCTTCCTTCTCAATCCATTGCTTCACCATTTCTCTGCCAATCTGTTTGACGGTGCCTTTCCACCCGGCATGGGCGACTCCGACAAGCGACTTAACCGGATCATAAAAGAAAAGAGGCACACAATCAGCAAAGCATAATGCTAAAAATACATTTTTTTCATTTGTATATAGCCCGTCCGTTGCTTTTAGAGCCGTGTGATACTCACGGGCGCCTTTTCCCCTATCCCTCTGCGTCACTTTCTGAACGCGATTATCATGTGTCTGATCAGCGAATACCCAAGACTGCAAATCAGTATTAAACATATCGGCAATATATTCACGATTTTTAACTACATCTGCATCTTTGTCATGAACGTGCAATCCTGTATTTAACGATTCAAAAGGCTTTTGGCTGACACCGCCGTTTTTTGTCGTAAATCCGGCAATGACTTTTTTGTTGTTTTGATTCGTTTGAACCCAGTCTTGTATCATGAGTGTCGAGGGTGTGGTAAGACTGAATGGGTGATATGTATTCATGATGATCCAACCTTTCGACAAACATTTAAAAAAGCGGAATTTCCCACTTATTTTACCACATCTTACTGCATTCGTTGAGCGCCGATTTGCATATTTCTAAATGAAATGTGCCGGAAGAATCGAGACTTCCGGCATTTGCCAATCTGCGGCAGACAAGCAGGTTTATGCATGTGGTTCACTTAATCGGACCAAGATTACATCTTCCCCGATTTTTACTATATTTCGCCATGGAATGACCAATTCCTCTTCTTTTCCAAAAAATCCGAGAACTTTCCCATTTCCTCCGAGTATGATCGCCTGAATTTTTCCAGTGGTCACATTGATATCAATATCACCAATACTCCCCAGCTTTTTTCCGTTTGAGACATTGACGACATCCTTTACCTGAAATTCTGAAATGCTGATCATTCCATCACGTCCTTTTTCCGTCCTTTTGTTCAAGTATATGAACGGGCAGGCTGAACCTTGTCAGCAAGAAGAAATTTTCATGTCATTGTTCTTTTTTCCGGCTGCACCAGCTGATGATAAAATCGAGTATAATTTTTGTATACTCTACTAGCTGCTCAATCGATACCTTCTCGTTCACAGAGTGTGCATTGTGCAGATCTCCAGGACCGTATATTACGCATGGAATACCGGCATCATACAGCCATCCGCCATCTGTAACTGATTGAGAAACGTCAATAATTGGACACTCCCGTTTCACTTTCTCATGAGAGGCAGTTAGCGCTAAGACGCCTGGGTGGCCAGGGTCAACTTCCAATGCCGGAAAAATTTCTCCTCTGTCTTCTATCATAGATGAGCCTCCCCACTTGAATACAGGGCGGTTTTCCCTAAGCCAAATATCACTGTCACTCAGCCGATTGACGTAATCTTCTATTTCCGCTGCCACTTGGTCATGGGTTTCATTCGGATAAAAATGGACTGTGATCCACAACCGGCATTCGTCCGCTATAAAAGCCGCATGTCTGCCGCCTTCTATAACTGCCGGGTTAATCGTATTTGTGCCTGGTTTAAAACCGGGATAACTTTTCATAATAGACCAGTGGCGCTCAAGTTCACCGAGCCCCCCAATGATTTTTGCCATTTTTTCAATTGCGCTTGCTCCGAATGTTCCTCCGCCTGCGTGAATCATATTCCGTCTCGTTCCATCATGAAATGTTTGACTGCTTTTGATTTCGATCCAGCCTGTAATGACACCGCCTTGGCCTTGAATATGCATATCGCTCGTATCCGCGACAATTGCAAAATCAGCGTGGTAGCCCCTCTTGCAGCATTCAAGTGTGCCGGCTTCTCCAACTTCCTCCCCAATAACCGATTGCAGAATCAGATCACCGGGAAGTTCAATGCCTGCTTCACGAATCAATTTGACAGCAAACAGCACACACGCCATTCCGCCCTTCATATCGGAAGCGCCCCGCCCGATTAAGAGACCGTTTTTTTCAATTGGATGAAATGGATCATGCTCCCATTCTTCATCCTCTTTTACCTCTGCCACATCTACATGGCCATTGATAATCAGGCTATAATAATCTGCTGAATCTGTTCCTTTTAGCTTCCCTACAACATTGGGATCGCCAGGGTACACATCCCATTTGTCGATCGAGAATCCCAATTCATTTAAATATCCCGCAATCCAAGACTGAATGCCCTCTGTATTTCTTGCAGGCGGAGCGGGTGTTTGATAAGAAATCAGCGTTTTCGCAAGCTGAATAAGCTCCTCCTTATGTTCTTCCACTTTTTTTTGCAAAGAGTCTATTTGTTGATCCAATGTAAATCCGCTCCTATTCTTTAAAATCAAAAAAGCCGTTTCAAATGTGATGAAACGGCTTAATAAAAACAAACGGAGTCCGATGTACTCCGCTTTTCACCGCTTCCCTCCGCTGGCATGATCCAGATCAGGTCAAAAGGGTTGAGACAAAGTCTCTCTCAGCTTCGCAAAGCACCCCTAGGATGAATCTATATATGTTTGTCAGGCATTCGTTATCGGCTCAGCTCTTGTTAAAAACGGCCGATCCTGATTCCATAATACATGGATTGGCGTATCAAAAAAAGCGGAAAGTATTTGATCAGTAAGCATTTCCTTTATTTCTCCGGATTCAAAGACCTCTCCCTGTTTTAATAATAGGGCTTTATCAAAGACAGGCAAAATTTCTTCAGCATGATGAGTCACATAAAGGATAGATGGTGCATTTTCTTTGTTTGCAATGTATGTAATCGTATCTAACAGCTTTTCCCGGGCAATAAAATCCAGTCCTGTGACTGGTTCATCCAGTATCAGCAACTCCGGATCGGCCATTAGTGCTCTAGCAATCAACGCTCTTTGTTTTTCCCCTTGAGAAAGGGTTTCATAGCGGCGATCGGCATATTCAATTGCTCCCAAGTCCTCTAACAAACCTATCGCTTTTTCCCTGGTTTCCTTACTTGGCGTTTCATATAACCCAATCGAAGCGTAAGCTCCGCTCAAAGCAATTTCAAAGGCTGAATCTGCCGGATACAATTTTTGCTGAAGAGCTGCTGAGACGAGGCCAATTTTACGTCTGAGCTTTTCCCCAAGCTCTGTTTTGCCAAATTCATGGCCAAGCACCTGCATCTCGCCTGATGTTGGAAAATAATATGAGCAAAGCATATTTAACAGCGCTGTCTTCCCGGCGCCATTTAGGCCGTAAAGCACCCAATTTTCCTTTTCTTCCACCTTCCAATGAATATCTCTCAGTATCCATTTCCCATTCCGTTTTAGTGAAACATTGTCAAGCTGCAAAATCATCGTGGTCCTCCTCTTTATTGCCTTTTATAATTGTTTTAATTTTCATAAAACTTTGTACGAACTAGGATACCTTACTTTTTCCAAAACGTAAACCATCCGTAATCAATAGAAAAGCCTTTAAAACAACATCGTTTTAAAGGCTTTTCATTATTGATGAATATTTTTATTCATTTGTTTGATAGCCGCTTTTTCAAGTCTGGACACCTGCGCTTGAGAAATTCCGATTTCCTCGGCGACTTCCATTTGGGTTTTCCCTTGGAAGAATCGCTTTCTCAAAATCATTTTTTCCCTATTATTCAGCCTTCTCATGCCCTCTTTTAAAGCCAGCTCTTCAATCCATTGTGAATCTGTGTTACGCTCATCACTGATTTGGTCCATCACATAGATCGGGTCTCCGCCGTCGTTATAGATCGGTTCAAATAGAGAAACCGGATCCTGGATGGCATCAAGCGCAAATACAATTTCCTCATGCGGTACTTCAAGAACTTTTGCGATGTCTTCTGCAGTCGGCTCCTTGCTTGTCTCACTGATTAACCGCTCTCTTACCTGAAGCGCCTTGTAAGCGATGTCCCGGAGTGATCTTGAGACACGGATCGGGTTATTATCACGTAAATACCTGCGGATCTCTCCGATAATCATAGGTACAGCGTATGTTGAAAACTTAACATTGTGGCTTAGGTCAAAATTATCAATGGATTTCATTAGTCCGATGCAGCCAACTTGAAATAAGTCATCAACATACTCCCCTCTGTTATTAAATCGTTGAATGACACTTAAGACAAGACGCAAGTTCCCGTTTACAAGCTTTTCTCTTGCTGAATCATCGCCTTCATCCTGCAGCTGCCTAAACAGCTTTCTCATCTCTTCATTCTTGAGTACTGGTAATTTGGAGGTATCCACCCCGCAGATTTCGACTTTATTTCTCGACACTTTTTTCCCTCCCTACAGGAGCTGCTGTACAACGTTAAGTATCTCCTTGGGTGGGAAAAATATGCACTGCACTCAGACCGAAAAACTGTCGAAACCAGGAAATCCCTGTAAAATCAAGGGGTTCTAACCATAAAATTTTTTACACCATTTTGTTGAACTCTTTTCTCAATCTTTTTATAATTCTTTTCTCAAGCCGCGAAATATAAGACTGAGAAATCCCCATCATATCCGCTACATCCTTTTGGGTTTTTTCTTCTTCACCGACAAGCCCAAACCGCAGCTCCATGATTTGCTTTTCTCTCTCATTAAGCTGTTCAAGCGCTTTTTTCAAAAGCTTTTTATCGACGTTAGCTTCTATGTCTTTAGTGATGATGTCATCGTCAGTGCCGAGCACATCAGAAAGCAAAAGCTCATTGCCGTCCCAATCAATATTAAGCGGTTCATCAAAGGAAACCTCTGAACGGATTTTGTTATTTCTTCTTAAATACATCAGGATTTCATTTTCTATACACCGAGAGGCATAGGTAGCAAGCTTGATTTTCTTTTCTGGATTGAATGTATTCACAGCTTTGATTAGACCGATGGTACCGATGCTGATTAAATCCTCTATATTAATTCCCGTATTTTCAAATTTACGGGCGATATATACAACCAGACGCAAATTGCGTTCAATTAAAATGGCGCGCGCCGCCTGATCTCCGTTTGGGAGCTTCATTAACAAAACCTGCTCCTCATCTTTAGATAATGGAGGCGGCAGGGCTTCACTCCCGCCTATGTAATAGACTTCATCACTTTTCAGCCCAAGTTTCATCAGCAGCTTATACCAGAGGTGCGTCAACCGTAATTTCAGTTTTTTCATCTTCCTCTCCCTTCTAAATGTCACGCCGTTTGAGTATGATAAGTAACGGACATTTGCGAACATTATGAAACGTGTTTGACAGCCTTGCCCGAAAGCATTTTCGGATGAATAATCGCGTCAAACTCTCCATCTGCCGACAGCTTTGTTGTGCTGATGCCGATTAAACATTTATCTGCAGAAATCATTTCTTCTTTTGTCATAATCGTTACGTGATCCGGTTTAACGCATAATAAAAATTGATTTTGCTGACCAACTCCCCTGTATGGAATCAACCTCATTTTATCTAAAAAGCGAAAGGAATCATCGAGCTGTTCGATGGCTTCCAATGGGTCTGTGTTTCGAATGATCATCGTTTCGGCTGTTCCGAAAATCGGCTCCAATTTATCAATGTAAATGATCATTACCGGTGTTTTTGTAAGAGGATCGTACAGCTGATTACCGGAATCAATCAGGCCTCTGACATGAAGTGTTTGGCTGCCCAAATCTGCCTGCACGCTGACTCGTTCCTCATATTGAATGTTTTTTGTTTCAATATCTTCAATTCTTCTTTTAGAAAAAAACCATAATGCTGGAAAGCCACCAACAATAAACAACCAGCTGATCGGGTCTCCAAACCCTGTTTGATTGGTAATCATAACACCGTTTTGAACAATAGAATTTGACTGCAGCAAAGAATGGGCTCCGATAATTCCTCCCCCCATTAAAAAAGTGGCAAAATAAAAGGAAAACAAATTTTGAAAGAAAAACCGAAATCTTTTAAAGCCAAATGTCACCACCACAATCACAACTGAAAAAGCTAGCTTCCCAGCCGGATGTTCAACAATCGGCGAAAAAGGAGTAAACATCAAAAGGACAATACTGGAACCGATGAACGCTCCGCCTACCAGTCTTCTTTTTTTTACATGCCGTTTTAAAATAAATGCCGTGAGCAAAAGCAAAAGTGCATCAAAACAAAAGTTTAACAGCCAAATGACATCTAAATAGATTTTCACATCTGACTCCTTTCTTTCTTGCCTCACGCTGTTCCCCTTCTTGCTTCATAAGTATAAAGCAAGCTCTGTGGGAAAGTCTGTCAATTAATGTTGAGAGGAAAATACAATTTTTCAGGGAAATCTGCTTAATTTGTCGAGGAAGTATAATGAGAGGATATAAAAAAGCTGCCAATGACGGCAGCTTTTTTCCACTTAATTTTCTGTGTTGATATTAAGTTTTCCATTCGCAGTTTTTCTTGTTTCATTTCCATAATCATCTCGGACGATCACTTCTACTTTTGCTCCTTTTGCTTTAATAGAAGAAGTGGCAGTCCAATAGCCTTCATATCTCCCCGGAGAGATTTCTCTTAACGGGAGTTCGGTGGCATTTTGCACACTCGCTCTTGCATTCGTCAGCGGCATACGAATGGTAAACGTTGCATCTAAATCCTCAGCGCTTGAGAAAGCGATTTTCACAGATTCACCGGCTTTTAAGTTTTTATCCTCTCCCGGAATTAAGCCGGAAATGACAGGCTTGTCAAAGTTCACATCAATGACTGTCTTTTTCGTCGTTTTGTTGCCTGCCAAGTCTGTAGCAATTACCTTGATTTCATTTCTTCCATTTTCCAAAAGAATACGGGCTGAGTATGAACCATCGGTTATTGTTGCTTTTTTGCCATTCACCTTGACGTCTTTCAGATTGTCATCGGATACAGCCCCTTTGACAGTCAGCGTTTCTTTATTTGTTTTCCCGCCATCCTTTGGAGTGTCCAGCGTTAACTCAGGCTTTTCTTGATCAAGCGTGACCGTGATTGGGCTGGAGGCATCTGTTGTTCCGTTGTCAGTTGATGCAGTTGCCGTCAGCTCATTTTCACCCTTGTTGAGTATGATGCCTGCATGGAACGTGCCATCCGCAGCAGCTTTCGTTTCTCCTGCTTCTTTCTCTCCATTATAAATGTGTACCCTTGTACCAGGAGAAGCGTTTCCTTTTACAGTGACGTTCTCCTTATTTGTGTATGATTTGTCTGTCGGTGAAGTAATCTCAGGTACAGCAGCTTCGTAATCAACTAATGCGCGAATCATATAGTTGCCGTCTGCTTCGTCACCCGGCTCCCATTGTCCACCTATATACTGCCAGTTGCGGCCGGAATTCTTGCCGGTTTCATCCATTGCCAGTCCAGGTGAATACGGGTCAGGTTTTGACTGGATATATACGAGATAAAAGTCTCTATCGACCATAATCCCTTTTGAACTGAGATCTACCTTAGTCCACTCGCCATTGCGAAGAGCTTCAGCGTTAAATGGCCCGGCAATTTTTTTGCCCGGTGCTCCGTCTTTTCCTGTAGCATCGTATACCTCAACCTTAAACTCTGTGCCGCCGGGATCAGGGAACTCTGTATCCCAGAATCTGAACAGCCCTCCTGTAAGCATGCCTTTGTCCTTGCCGTCAGCGAGCGTCATTTTTACCGCCCATCCGTTCCCGGCAGCAAAATAGGAATTGGCATTCTCCGCTGTTCCGTCATCATATGCAATTTCACCGGGATAACCGACGAAAGGCTTCAATGCAGTTTCTTTTGTAACATCACCTTTTAACTCAACGGAAAATTCATCACTGTAATAACCCGGTGCAGCGACTTTAATCGTATAAGCGCCTTCATAGGCCTCCAGCGTATATTCACCTTTATCGTTTGTCATAGCCGGTTCCACCGCAGCATCCTCTACAACATAAACGGAAGCGCCTTTTACCGGCTCTCCTGTCGTTTTATTGATGACCGTGCCTTTTAATGTTCCCTTCTTCATCTCTTCTAACGTAAAATTAGCTTGTGTCGTCTGATCCGTCATTAAAGACACTTTTTGTGTTTTCGACTGATAACCATATGCTTCTGCCATAAGCGTATAGTCTCCCGCTTTGTGCTTCAGCGTGTACTGCCCTGTGGATTGATCTGAATATGTTGATTTTCCTGTTTCCACTA
This sequence comes from Bacillus sp. LR_5, assembly GCF_042709275.1. Taxonomy (NCBI): domain Bacteria; kingdom Bacillati; phylum Bacillota; class Bacilli; order Caryophanales; family Bacillaceae; genus Bacillus; species Bacillus sp. LR_5. Next base: position 28,211 of record NZ_JAVAXX010000047.1, read on the forward strand.
CACTGACTTGTGCCCTGAGCGGCAAAACTTGAGGCTGTATAGCCTTGTTCTGATGTTTTACCGCTGTGTTTGCAGATGGCTTAGCCTTTTTCGGATTTACTGGCTTTTTCTTTTGCTTTCCAGACGGCTTTTCGACGCCCAGCTTATTCTTTTTGACTGTTTTTCCGGCTGATTTGTCAGAAAGCACTACATCATCAATGTACCAGCCCTCTTTTGCAATGCTTTCATCTGATTGAAGGTTAAACATCACTTGAATGTTTTGACCTTTATAAGCCGATAAATCAATTTCTTCGTCCGTCCAGCTTGATGTCTTTCCGTTATAGACACCAGCCTGCTCCCAATTCTTTTCACCTTCCGGAAGAACAAAAACGTAGCCGTAATCAAAATCATCCTCTAAATTGTGCCAGCTTTTAAATTGAAGAAACAAACTTCCTGAATCAGGTACTTTAACAGGAGGCATAACAAGGTTCATGTTTGCTGAGTTGGCATAATTTCCTGTCAAATTCGTTCCATATACTTTTTCTCCGGATGCTGCTGTATTTGGGCCAGTTGACGGAACTCCCCATTCCCAGTTATTATTTGTTCCGCTCGCAACCCAGCCGCCGGGTGCAGTTTCAAAGTCCTGCTTATATCCCGCCGTGATGCTTGGTTTCACTGTTACATCGTATATGTCAGACGAAACGACATGACCGCCAAAATCGTGAATCATCCACTTATAGCTTAGTTTAGTTCCTTTTATATCTGGGATCTCTGCCTGATACGTTCCTTTTAGATGATCACCGCTGATTCGTTTAGCCGTTATTTCTGTCCATTCACCTTGATCAAGCTTGTAGGACAGCTTTACAGATGTCACACTCACATTGTCTTCAGCTGTCAAAGTCAATGGCAGGCTGCCACCTTCATAGGCTTCAGTTACTTTCTCATGCTGATAGACAGGAGGCTCTTGGTCATCCCCCTCTACAGAAACTTGTCCTTCCGCTTTCCCTAAACCATCTGTAACAGCGGATACAGCATCAAAAGCATTCACCAGACCATGGCCATATCCGTTATTCGGTGAATCAGGAAATGTTGAATCCGTGAGCGGTTCAGCCGTGCTGGTTAATATATCCTCAATCTCATCAACAGAAAGTGAGGCATTCGCCTGTTTCAGCAGTGCAGCAACAGCGGATACATGCGGCCCTGCCATTGATGTGCCGTCCCAACCATCCTCATATGTCTGACCGGGAACGGATGAACGAATATTAACGCCCGGTGCAGATATTTCCGGCTTTATCTCATCATATGGAGATGGCCCTTGAAGAGAAAAGTCAGCGAGCTTTTTATTGATATCAGTCGCTCCAGTTGCAAACGATTCTGGATAGTTTGCCGGATTTGCGATAGAACCAGGCCCGCCGGGAATAAAGAGATCCGTATTCCCAGCTGAAAACTCAGGGAAAATATCGACCGCACGCCAGGCATTGACCATGTCTCTGTACCATTCATCAAGTCCAGAGCCCCCTCCCCATGAGTTATTGACAACATCAGGAGCCATTTCCGGGTGGGGATTTCCTTCCGCGTCCTTTGGTGCTAAAACCCATTCACCAGCTTCCAAAATGTCAGCATCAGTGCCGCCATCTTCAGAGAACGCTTTAACAGCAATCCATTTTGCGCCAGGCGCTACACCGATTTGATTTGTTCCATCAGGTTCAGAGCCCACCATCGTGCCTGTCACATGGGTTCCATGAGCCAAATCATCATAAGGGCTTGCCTCGCCTGCTACGGCATCATACCAGTTCATTTCATTTTCAGGCTCATTAGGATTTTCCGGATTATACCCGCGATATTTCTCTTTTAATGCCGGATGATTCCATTCCACACCGGTATCAATGGACGCAACAACCGTGCCAGTTCCATCATATCCAAGTGCCCAAGCTTTTGGGGCATCGATTTGGTCTACATTCCATTCCACACCGTCAGTTGCTTTAATAGCTTTCTGTGCTTTTTTCATATTAAATGGGGAGGATGATTTAAAAAGCTGCCGTTTCTCATTAGGAAGCACCTTTTCCACTTCGGGAAACTGCGCCACTTTTTCCATAACCTCTTTTGAGGCATGAACAGCAATCCCGTTCACCACATAATAAGAATGAATTTGGTCTGCATTTCCTTTATCTTTCTGGGTGTTCAAGTATTTTAGGACATCTTGCTGGGATTCATCGGCTGTGACTTTTAAAGATGACACAACAGCAGAACGCTTTTGATATTCCGTCTTAGCGGCAGACAGCTTCTTCGATTTCGCTTTTTTAACAGCCGCTTTTGCCGCTTTTTCTGTGTTAGCCTGATCTTTAAATTTAATCAGAAAAGTCGTCTTTTCTTTCTTTTTAAAGCTTTTCTTTAATGAACTCGAAATCTTGTTTTGAATGGATTCCGCAGATTGAAGCTCCTTTTTAACAGAAGGTGAGGTGACTTTACTGCTTGCCCCGGCTGCTCCCGGAAACAGCAGTGAACTGATGACAACTGTACTTAAAACAGAGCTGATGAGTCTGTTTTTCGTTTTTTTCTTCATTTTCATCCCCCTTTTTCAACATGCTTTTTAAAAAAAGTGTCGTCCCTCCTTTTAATAATGAATGGTTTGTCAGAACATCGCTGTATATTAACTGTAGACAATCTGAATTACAGATATTGTCGTTTCATGTCATTCATTTTCCATATATATGAAAATGATAAAAATGTCACAAAAATAAATAGGTCTAATTATCTGTTTTGTTACTAAGCGAAGGAAGCAATAGGGAAAAAGACTTTATAAGAAGGAAAGTGTGAAGAGAAAAACAAAAAAGGACAAAATCGAAAACGATTTTGTCCTTTACATTAGCCGCGTTTATTACGGTTTCTTAAGAATGTCGGGATGTCAAGCGTATCATCAGCCGGCTGTGAAGTATGACGGCTTACTGTATTCTGCTGCTGAGGCTCCTCACGTTTTGGCTCACGCTTCGGAACACTTTGGTTGTGTGTTTTGATGCTTTGATTTAAGCTTGGACGCTGAGGCTTCGTCACGTCCTTCTCTTGTTCGATAAAGCCGGTTGCAATCACTGTCACCACAATCTCATCTTTTAGATTTTCATTAATAACAGAACCGAAAATCATGTTTACGTCTTGATCAGACGCCGAAGCGACAATGTCTGCTGCTTCCTGAACCTCATATAGGCTGAGGTTTGTTCCTCCAGTGATGTTCATGAGGACGCCTTGCGCACCGTCAATGGCCGCTTCAAGAAGCGGGCTGGAAATTGCTTTTTTTGCTGCCTCTGCCGCGCGATTTTCCCCAGTAGCAATACCGATACCCATCAAAGCAGATCCTTTGTTTGACATGATTGTTTTCACATCAGCAAAGTCAAGGTTGATAAGACCAGGTGTAGCAATCAAGTCAGAAATACCTTGAACCCCTTGGCGAAGTACGTTATCCGCTTCACGGAATGCTTCAAGCATCGGTGTGTTTTTATCAACAATTTCAAGGATACGGTCGTTCGGGATCACGATCAGTGTATCCACCGCTTCTTTCATTGCCGAGATTCCGCCTGCAGCCTGAAGCTGTCTTTTGCGTCCTTCGAAGGTAAACGGTCTTGTCACAACGCCGACTGTTAATGCGCCTAAGTCTTTCGCGATTTGTGCGATAACCGGTGCGGCACCTGTTCCTGTTCCGCCGCCCATACCAGCTGTCACGAATACCATGTCAGCACCTTTAAGTGCTTCTTCAATCTGCTCTTTGCTTTCTTCAGCGGCTTTTTTCCCGACCTCTGGATTCGCACCTGCTCCCAATCCTCTAGTCAGCTTTGCGCCGATTTGCATTTTCACTTCTGCTTTTGACAGGTTAAGAGCTTGAGCGTCCGTGTTTACCGCGATA
>NZ_JAVAXX010000470.1:0-3180 GCF_042709275.1 Bacillus sp. LR_5
CGGTGTAAGCTAAGGATGAGCACGCAACGAAAGGCATTCTTGAGCAATTTTAAAAAAAGAGGCTGGGGTTTTGTTCTCAGCAACTAGGGTGGAACCGCGGGAGAACTCTCGTCCCTATGTTTGCGGCTGGCAAGCATAGAGACGGGAGTTTTTTGGTTGCTGCCGCAGTCAACTTATGAAAGAAAAGTGGAGGTGCTTGAAATGAATATTCAAGACATGATTCTAACCTTGCAAAAGCATTGGTCCAGTCAGGGCTGTGTGCTTATGCAGGCTTACGATGTAGAAAAAGGAGCCGGCACGATGAGCCCGTATACATTTTTGCGCAGTATCGGCCCTGAGCCGTGGAAAGTGGCTTATGTAGAGCCTTCCAGACGTCCTGCAGACGGCCGCTACGGGGAGAACCCGAACAGACTGTATCAGCATCATCAGTTCCAGGTCATTATTAAACCGTCACCTGATAACATTCAAGAGCTGTATTTGGATTCCTTGCGTGCTCTTGGAATTGATCCGCTTGAGCACGATATTCGCTTTGTTGAAGACAACTGGGAGAATCCGTCTTTAGGCTGCGCGGGTCTAGGCTGGGAAGTTTGGCTTGACGGAATGGAAATAACACAATTTACGTATTTCCAGCAGGTCGGGGGATTAGAGTGTAAACCCGTTTCTGTAGAGATTACGTATGGAATTGAGCGTCTCGCGTCTTATATCCAGGATAAAGAAAACGTGTTTGACTTGGAATGGACGTCAGGGTTTACAGTAAAAGATTTATTCATGATGGCTGAATATGAGCATTCTGTTTATACGTTTGAAACATCAGACGTCGATATGCTGTTCCAATTGTTCAGCACATATGAAAAAGAAGCGATCAAGCAAATGGACAACGGACTTGTTCATCCAGCATATGACTATGTGCTGAAATGCTCGCACACTTTCAACCTGCTTGATGCCAAAGGTGCGATCTCTGTTACCGAGCGGACGGGCTATATCGCAAGAGTGCGGAATTTAGCTAGAAAAGTAGCAAAAACCTACTATGAGGAACGAGAAAAACTAGGGTTCCCAATGCTTAAAGGGGAGGGTTCTTCTCATGAGTAAACAGGATTTACTTTTAGAGATCGGATTAGAGGAAATGCCGGCGCGCTTTTTGAATGAAAGCATGGTTCAGCTTGGCGACAAGCTGACATGCTGGCTTAAAGAAAAAAATATTACTCACGGTGAAGTGAAACTCTTCAATACACCGAGACGTCTTGCTGTGTTCGTTAAGGATGTCGCAGAAAAGCAGGATGATATAAAAGAAGAAGCAAAAGGGCCTGCGAAAAAAATTGCCCTTGATGCGGACGGGAACTGGACAAAAGCGGCAATCGGCTTTTCAAAAGGCCAAGGCGCAAATGTGGAAGACCTGTACATCAAAGAAGTAAAAGGCATAGAGTATGTATTCGTGCAAAAGTTCCAAGCCGGCCAAGAAACGAAGTCGCTTCTGCCGGAACTGAGCGGTTTAATTACAAGCTTGCATTTCCCGAAAAACATGCGCTGGGGAAATGAAGATTTGCGTTATATCCGACCGATCAAATGGATTGTCGCATTATTTGGACAGGATGTCATTCCATTTTCGATCACAAACGTTGAGTCTGGACGGACAACACAGGGACATCGTTTCCTCGGACATGAAGTGTCAATTGAATCACCTTCAGCTTATGAAGAGCAGCTGAAAGAACAGCATGTTATTGCTGATCCTAGCGTCCGAAAGCAAATGATTCAATCTCAGCTGGAAGCAATGGCTGCTGAAAACGATTGGAGCATTCCAGTTGACGAAGACCTTCTTGATGAAGTGAATCATTTAGTAGAATACCCGACAGCTCTTTACGGTTCATTTGAATCCGAGTTTCTGTCAATTCCTGAAGAAGTGCTTGTCACAACAATGAAAGAGCATCAGCGCTACTTCCCTGTCAAAGACAAAAACGGTGACCTGCTGCCTCACTTTATCACAGTCCGAAACGGCAACAGCCACGCGATTGAAAATGTGGCCCGAGGCAATGAAAAAGTGCTGCGCGCACGTTTATCTGATGCTTCATTCTTCTACAAAGAAGATCAGAAACTAAACATTGATGCAAATGTGAAGAAGCTTGAAAATATCGTTTTCCATGAAGAGCTTGGTTCTCTTGCTGATAAGGTTAGAAGAGTCACATCAATCGCAGAGAAACTTGCCGTTCGCCTTCAGGCTGATGAAGATACATTAAAACATGTGAAGCGGGCTGCTGAAATTTCTAAATTCGACCTTGTGACGCATATGATATATGAATTCCCTGAACTTCAAGGAATTATGGGCGAAAAGTATGCGAGAATGCTTGGCGAAGATGAAGCTGTGGCGGCGGCAGTTAATGAACATTATATGCCTAGATCAGCGGGCGGAGAAACGCCTTCTACTTTCACCGGAGCTGTTGTAGCTATGGCGGATAAGCTTGACACAATCGCTTCATTCTTCTCTATCGGCGTAATTCCGACTGGTTCCCAGGACCCTTACGGACTGCGCCGCCAAGCAAGCGGTATTGTTGCGATTCTTCTTGACCGCAACTGGGGAATTTCATTTGAAGAGCTGCTTACTTTCGTACAAACCGATAAAGAAATTGAACTGCTGGATTTCTTCACTCAGCGCTTGAAATATGTCTTGAATGCTGAACAAATCAGACATGATGTCATTGACGCCGTGCTGGAAAGCTCTGAGCTTGAGCCGTACTCTGCGCTGCATAAAGCACAAGTACTGGAGCAAAAGCTTGGTGCACCTGGCTTTAAGGAAACAGCCGAAGCGTTAGGCCGAGTGATCTCTATCAGCAAAAAAGGAGTCCGCGGAGACATTCAGCCTGATCTTTTTGAAAATGAATACGAAGCAAAACTGTTTGATGCCTACCAAACAGCGAAGCAAAATCTGCAGGAAAACTTCAGCAAAAAAGATTATGAGGCGGCGCTTGCTTCACTTGCAGCCTTAAAAGAACCGATCGATGCTTACTTCGATCATACAATGGTTATAGCGGATAATGAGTCATTAAAGGCAAATCGTTTAGCGCAAATGGTAAGCTTGGCGGATGAGATCAAGTCCTTTGCGAATATGAATGCCCTTATTGTAAAATAAAGAGAGAAAAGGCGGTTGCTGTGTGATCGGTAATCGTCTTTTCCCCATTTATAAGTTTT
>NZ_JAVAXX010000471.1:0-3160 GCF_042709275.1 Bacillus sp. LR_5
AGTTTTTTACTCTTCTTCCGTTCCCGGTTTTTTCTTGCGGAACTTCGCCAATACTTCATATACGATTGGCACGATCAAGAGCGTCAGAAGCGTTGAACTGATCAAGCCGCCGATAACCGTGACGCCGAGTCCTTTTGAAATGACCTGGCTTCCGCCTTCGAAGCCGAGGGCTAATGGAATCAAGGCGCCGATTGTCGCAATGGCTGTCATCAGGATCGGACGGAGTCGTGTAGAGCCGGCTTCCAAGAGCGCTTCTCTCGTAGACAGGCCTTCCGCTTCCTTATGAATCACGCGGTCAATTAAGACAATCGCATTCGTGACAACGATACCGATCAGCATGAGCATACCGATCATGGCGTTCAGACTGATCGTTTCACCTGATACGTAAAGTCCGACCAGGGCACCGATGACTGTGAACGGCAATGAGAACAGAATCGCAAATGGCGCTAGTGCTCCGCCGAAGGTAATCACGAGCACAAGGTAAACGATCGCTATTGCTGCCAGCATCGCTAAACCGAGCTTCGTGAAGGAATCAGCGATATCCGCTGATACGCCGCCTGTGTCAATCGATACGTTATCAGGATGGTCTAGCTTATCGATTTTCTTCTGGATAGCAGTTGATACGGCTGTGACGTTGTCAGATGTAACCTCACCTGTGACATCCGCATAGACTTTTCCGTCACGTTTTGACACGGTATCTGATGTTGATCCTTCCTTCACTTTTGCCACATCGCCGATTTTGACTTCCTGGCCAGTCGCGGAAGTGATCTTTTTATTCTCTAAATCTTTCACACTCTTATACTCGTCTTTTTCTGTCTTAATGTTCACATCAAGCTCTTTGCCGTCTTTTTTCACAGTTGTGAGCGGTTCTTGTGATGTTTGTGACATTAAGGCCTGAGAAATTTGAGACGCAGTTAAACCGAGTTTGCTTAGTTTTTCTTGGTCAGCGACAAATGTGTACTCATCATATGTGCTGGAAAGGCCTGAATTTACGTTTTTCAGATCCTTTTCATCTTTCATGATTTTTTCAATGTCTTTGACCGTGTCTTTAATATCGTTTTCAGAATCGCCATACACATAGTATGTTAATTGGTTGTTATTGCCTGAAGAGCTGAAGTCCTGTGACTTCCATTCTCCGCGGTCAGATTGCTTTTGGATTTCCTTCAGAACGTTATCTTTTTCTTTATCAAAGTCAGGTGTGTCGCTTTCATATTTGATATAGAATAACGCACCGTTAGAATCTCCTCCGGCAAGCGGACTGCCAGAGCCTAATGAATACTGAACCGTATCGACATGCTTGCGGTCAAGCAGGATTTTTTCTGCTTTTACAGCTTCATTTTCGGCTTCTTTTTTCGTTTCACCCGGTTCTGGGCTGTATGTGAGCTGCATCGTTTTTTCTTCCTCGGACGGCAGGTAGCTGGCACCGATTAGCGGTACAAGGAACAAGCTTCCAAGGAGCATCAGAACAGCGATGATAGACGTGATCCATTTGTGGCTCAGCGCCCAGTTCAATACTTTTTTATAGATGTTTGCAAGTCTGCCAGGTTTGTGTTCTTTCGCTTTAATCGGCGCACCCGTTAATGATTTTTTGAACAGGCTGTGTGCGAGCATCGGCACAAGCGTGATTGAAATCACCAGGGATGCGGCAAGCGCAAAAACAATCGTTAAGGCAAATGGAATAAACAATTCACCGATTTGTCCGCCTACAAGTGCGAGCGGCAGGAATACCGCGATTGTCACAATCGTTGATGACATGATCGGTTTAAACATTTCCTTCGTCGCTTCACGAACCAAGGCTTTTCCGCGGAGCGGCTCATCTTTGAGTCTCATGCGGCGGTAAATGTTCTCGATCACAACGATGGAGTCATCGACTACACGTCCGATGGCAACGGTCATTGCGCCGAGCGTCATAATATTCAATGTGATATCAAGCTGCTGCAGCACAAGGAGTGCGATCAGCAATGATAATGGAATTGAAACAACAGAAATTAATGTTGATTTGATATCTCTTAAGAATAAGAGAATAATCACAATCGCAAAAATAGCACCGAAGATGGCTTTGCTTAACATCGTGTCAACTGACTGTGTGATCGGCTCCGCCATGTCGAGAGTTGCGCTGTAATTGAAGCCTTTATGGTCTTCTTTGAACTTCTTCAGCTCAGCTTTGACATTGTCGGCAACCTCTACCGTATTCGCATCGTTTGCTTTGACGATATTGATGCCGATGCTGTCTTTGCCATTTGTGCGTGAAACAGATTCAGCTTTTTTCACATCTTTAATTGTAGCAATGTCAGAAAGCTTGACTGTCGGCACTGCTGTGCTTGCGCTTTGCTGCGCCTGTGCTGCCGCTTGTGCGCTTTGGGCTGCTTGAGCACTCTGCGCACCCGCTTGAGATGCTGCGCTGCTGCCTGCACTTGAAGCAGATACCGTCGGGATTCTCATATTCTTCAAATCTTTAATTGTTTCAATATCGCCGCTGACGACGACAGATTTTTCTTCATTTCCGAATGTGTACAATCCAAGCGGAGTTGTCACATCTGAACCTTGAATCACTTGCTTGACTGTATCTTCATCAAGGCCGTATTCCTTCAGTTTGTCTTCTTTGAAAGAGAATTCAACCTCTTCCACCTGCTGGCCTGATACTTGGACGGACGCAACGCCTTCTATGCCTTCAAGTTTAGAAACGAGGCTGTCCTCCACTTGTTTCGTCAGCTCTTGCAGGTTATCTTTATCACTGGACACGCTCAGCGTCAGAATCGGGAATGAGTTCAAGCTGTAGCGTGAAATCTCCGGATCCTTCGCGTCATCAGGCAGGTTGACGTTTTCTAACGCTTCAGCTGCTACTGTTTTCGCTTTGTCCATATCTTTCTCATAATCATATTCAATCATGACCGACGATGCGTTTTCATAGGACGTCGACGTCACAACGCTGACACCGTCCAAGTTCTGTACGGCTTGTTCAACCGGTTTGGTCACTTCATCAGCCACTTGGCTTGGTGTTGCACCCGGATATGTCGTGCTGATCGTCAAGTAAGGCATGTTCACGTCAGGAATAGACTCTTGCTTCATATTCATACCCGCATACAAGCCGGCTGCCGTTACAATAATCGTCATCAGCCATACGGCGAATTTGTTTTTCAGAACGAAATTAATAACGTGG
>NZ_JAVAXX010000472.1:0-3143 GCF_042709275.1 Bacillus sp. LR_5
TGTTTTTTTACTCTTCTTCCGTTCCCGGTTTTTTCTTGCGGAACTTCGCCAATACTTCGTATACGATTGGCACGATCAAGAGTGTCAGAAGCGTTGAACTGATCAAACCGCCGATAACCGTGACGCCGAGTCCTTTTGAAATGACCTGGCTTCCGCCTTCGAAACCTAGCGCTAACGGAATCAAGGCGCCGATTGTCGCGATGGCTGTCATCAGGATCGGACGGAGTCGTGTAGAGCCGGCTTCTAGGAGCGCTTCTCTCGTAGACAGTCCTTCCGCTTCCTTATGAATCACGCGGTCAATTAAGACAATGGCATTTGTAACAACGATACCAATCAGCATGAGCATACCGATCATTGCGTTCAGACTGATCGTTTCACCTGATACATAAAGTCCGACCAGGGCACCGATGACGGTGAACGGCAATGAGAACAGAATCGCAAATGGCGCTAGTGCCCCGCCGAAGGTAATCACGAGCACAAGGTAAACGATCGCTATTGCTGCCAGCATCGCTAAACCGAGCTTCGTAAAGGAATCAGCGATATCTGCGGAAACACCGCCTGTATCGATCGTTACGTTATCAGGCATGTCAAGCTTATCAATTTTCTTCTGGACATCAGCTGATACAGCTGTAACGTTGTCAGATGTAACCTCACCTGTGACATCTGCATAGACTTTTCCGTCACGTTTTGACACAGTATCAGATGTTGATCCTTCTTTCACTTTTGCGACATCGCCGATTTTGACTTCTTTGCCAGTCGCAGAAGTGATCTTTTTATTCTCTAAATCTTTCACACTCTTATACTCGTCTTTTTCTGTCTTAATGTTCACATCAAGCTCTTTGCCGTCTTTTTTCACGGTTGTGAGCGGTTCTTGTGATGTTTGTGTCATTAAGGCCTGAGAAATTTGAGACGCAGTTAAACCGAGTTTGCTTAATTTTTCTTGGTCAGCGACAAAAGTGTACTCATCATATGTGCTGGAAAGGCCTGAGCTTACGTTTTTCAGATCCTTTTCATCTTTCATGACTTTTTCAATGTCTTTGACCGTGTCTTTAATGTCATTTTCTGAATCGCCATACACATAGTATGTTAATTCATTGTTATTGCCTGAAGAGCTGAAGTCCTGCGACTTCCATTCTCCGCGGTTTGACTGATCTTGGATTTTCTTCAGCACGTTGTCTTTTTCTTTATCAAAATCAGGCGTGTCGCTTTCATATTTGATATAGAATAACGCACCGTTTGAATCTCCCCCGGCAAGCGGGCTGCCAGAGCCTAATGAATACTGAACCGTATCCACATGCTTGCGGTCAAGCAGGATTTTTTCCGCTTTTTCAGCTTCAGCTTCGGCTTCTTTTTTCGTTTCACCCGGTTCTGGGCTGTATGTGAGCTGCATCGTTTTTTCTTCCTCGGACGGCAGGTAGCTGGCACCGATTAACGGCACGAGGAACAAGCTTCCAAGGAGCATCAGAACGGCGATGATAGACGTGATCCATTTGTGGCTCAGCGCCCAGTTCAATACTTTTTTATAGATGTTTGCAAGTCTGCCAGGTTTATGTTCTTTCGCTTTGACCTGCCCGCCCGTTAATGATTTTTTGAACAGGCTGTGCGCGAGCATCGGCACAAGCGTGATCGAAATCACCAGGGATGCGGCAAGCGCAAATACAATCGTTAAGGCAAATGGAATAAACAATTCACCGATTTGTCCGCCTACAAGTGCGAGCGGCAGGAATACCGCGATTGTCACGATCGTCGATGACATGATCGGTTTAAACATTTCCTTCGTCGCTTCTCGAACCAAGGCTTTTCCGCGGAGCGGCTCATCTTTGAGTCTCATGCGGCGGTAAATGTTCTCGATCACAACGATAGAGTCATCGACCACACGTCCAATGGCCACGGTCATGGCACCGAGCGTCATGATATTCAGTGTGATATCAAGCTGCTGCAGCACAAGAAGTGCGATCAGCAATGATAATGGAATAGAAATAATCGAAATTAATGTTGATTTGATATCTCTTAAGAATAAGAGAATAATCACAATCGCAAAAATAGCACCGAAAATGGCTTTGCTTAACATCGTTTCAACTGACTGTGTAATCGGCTCTGCCATATCGAGTGTTGCGCTGTAGTCGAAGCCTTTATGGTCTTCTTTGAACTGCTTCAGCTCATCTTTGACATTGTCGGCAACCTCTACTGTATTCGCATCGTTTGCTTTAACAATGTTGATGCCGATGCTGTCTTTTCCATTTGTGCGTGAAACAGATTCGGCTTTTTTCACATCTTTCATTGTCGCAATGTCAGAAAGCTTAACCGTCGGCACATCTGTGCTTGCGCTTTGCTGCGCCTGTGCTGCGGCTTGTGCGCTCTGCGCCGCCGCTTGAGATGCTGCGCCGCTGCCTGCACTTGAAGCAGATGCCATCGGGATTCTCATATTCTTCAAATCTTTTATTGTTTCAATATCGCCGCTTACAACGACAGATTTTTCTTTATTTCCGAATGTGTACAATCCAAGCGGAGTTGTCACATCTGAACCTTGAATCACTTGTTTGACTGTATCTTCATCAAGGCCGTATTCTTTCAGTTTGTCTTCTTTGAAAGAGAATTCAACCTCTTCCACCTGCTGGCCCGATACTTGGACGGAAGCAACGCCTTCTATGCCTTCAAGCTTAGGAACGAGGCTGTCCTCCACTTTTTTCGTCAGCTCTTGCAGATTGTCTTTATCACTGGACACGCTCAGCGTCAGAATCGGGAAGGAGTTCAAGCTGTAGCGTGAAATTTCCGGATCCTTCGCGTCATCAGGCAGGCTGACGTTTTCTAATGCTTCAGCCGCTTCTGTTTTCGCTTTGTCCATATCTTTCTCATAATCATATTCAATCATGACAGACGATGCGTTTTCATAGGACGTCGAAGTCACGACACTGACCCCGTCCAAATTCTGCACCGCTTGTTCAACCGGTTTGGTCACCTCATCAGCCACTTGGCTAGGCGTCGCGCCCGGATATGTCGTGCTGATCGTCAAGTAAGGCATGTTCACGTCAGGAATGGATTCTTGCTTCATATTCATACCCGCATACAAGCCGGCTGCTGTTACAATAATCGTCATCAGCCATACGGCGAATTTGTTTTTCAGAACGAAATTAATAACGTGA
>NZ_JAVAXX010000473.1:0-3122 GCF_042709275.1 Bacillus sp. LR_5
GTCACATCTAAGGAATGAAAGGAATGGATCATATGAAAACACTCGTACTCGTTGTACATCCGAATATAGAATCCTCTCGTATCAATAAAAAGTGGAAAGAAGCCGTTTTAAGTGAACCAGATGTAACTGTCCATGATCTTTATGAAAAATATCGCGATCAACCAATTGATGTGGAATTTGAACAACAGCAGCTCCTGGCCCATGACCGTATCGTTTTTCAGTTTCCATTATACTGGTACAGCAGCCCACCGCTTTTAAAACAGTGGTTTGATGAAGTGTTTACGTTTGGCTGGGCTCATGGTCCCGGCGGAAATAAATTGAAGGGGAAAGAGTGGGTAACTGCCATGTCCATCGGTTCACCTGAACACTCTTATCAAGCCGGCGGATATAACTTGTTTTCGATAAGCGAGCTGACAAAACCGTTCCAAGCATCTGCCCATTTAGTAGGCATGACCTATCTGCCTTCCTTTGCCGAATATCGCGCCAATACAATCAGTGACCAAGAAATTGCCGAAAGTGCGAATCGGTATGTAAAGCATATTACAAATATAGAATTAAACCCGAAGGTTCGCCTGCAAAGATATTTGAAACAGCTGGAGGGTGTCGATTTAACATAAAGATTGATTTTGGAAAATCCTGTACTCACCAAGCAGGATTTTTTCTTGTTCAGCAGAGGGATTTTAACATATAGCGAAAAAAGAAGAAGCCACCAAAAATAAGCTATTTGCTTGGTCCTGACTGCTTATTTTTGGTGAAAGACTTATTTCTCTGTGATGAAATAAAGCAAAGCGATGACCGGAAAAGCGATGCCAATCCATAATGCTGTACTCCATCCCCCTGAGGCATATGCCCATCCTCCAATTGATGACCCTATCGCACCGCCTAGAAAGAAGATCGCCATGAATAATCCGTTTAATCGACTGCGAATTTCAGGCGCCAACGAAAAAATAGCACGTTGACTGAGCACAAGGTTTGCAGATACACCCATATCTAACAGAATAGCTGCGGCCACTAGAACTGTTATACCGACGGGGGAGCTGCTCTGAATCATGAGGGGTAATAATAAAGAGACAACGACAACAACGAGAGCGATTCCAGTGGCAAGCCTGGTTAAGCCTCGATCAGCCAGGCGGCCGCCTATTGGTGCAGCGACTGCACCCGCAATGCCCACCAATGCGTAGAGTGCTATTGCCTTCTGAGAAAAATGAAAATCAGGACCGGCCAATAATAAAGGAACGGTAGTCCAGAACAAGCTGAAAGCTCCAAATACAAACGCATGATAGATGGCACGGCGGCGTAAGACTGGAGTCGTGCGCAGCAGCTTCCACATTGAACCGAGTAAGGCAGTATAGTTTGTATTTACTGTTGGTAATCTGGCAGGAAGCACTTTTGATAATACGATGGCCAAGACAACACTTACCACGGCGGACAAAGCGAATATTGCATTCCACCCCCAGATATCAGCAACTAGACTAGATATCGGACGGGAAAGCATAATACCGAGTAATAAGCCGCTCATGACATTGCCAACAACCCGGCCGCGTGCAGCGTCTGATGCAAGGTATGATGCAAATGGAACAAGCACTTGGGCTGCGATTGACCCCAATCCGACGAAAAACGCAGCTGCTAAAAACAGTGTTCCATGCTTCACAAATGCTGTTAGTGTCAAAGCCGCTGCGCTTAGAAGGAGCGATACAACAATAAGTTTTTTGTTTTCGATAATATCTCCTAAAGGGACAAGAAATAATAAGCCGGCAACGTATCCGATTTGGGTGAGTGTGACAATCAATCCAGCACTGCTTGGAGAAAGTCCAATTGCCTTACTAATTAATCCGACCAAAGGTTGTGCATAGTAAAGATTAGCAACAATGATACCGCATGCAGTTGCGAGAAGAAGGGTTAAACTGGGTGAAATCCTCTGACCTGCTTGTTTGTTTCCATTAGCCATAAGAATGAACTCCTTTTTAAGTGGTTTTTTGAGTGTAATCATGACTTCTCAACACAAGTGATTTTATAAACTGAACGTTCAGTTTCGTTGATTAAGGAAAATAATATACTAAACGTTCAGTTTTGTAAATAGGTTTCTGTTTTCTTTTTTTATTCAGATTAAGTATACTGAACGTATAGTTTATATTGCGGGAAGGAATGATTCATGTGCAGAGTAAACGAGGGCGGCCGCGTGATGAAGGAACGCATAAGGCGATTCTCTCTGCAGCCTATGACCTATTGCTGGAAAAAGGCTTCGATGCGGTGACAGTCGATAAAATTGCCGAGCGTGCGAAAGTGAGTAAAGCAACGATTTATAAATGGTGGTCTAACAAGGCTGCCGTTATCATGGACAGCTTTCTTTCGACCGCGACGGACAGGCTGCCTGTGCCTGATACAGGGTCGTCAGTACAAGATATAGTAACCCACGCCACGAATTTAGCTAGGTTTTTGACAAGCCGGGAAGGAACCGTTATTAAGGAATTAATAGGTGCAGGGCAGTTGGATGAAAAATTGGCAGAAGAATATCGCACGCGATTTTTCCAGCCTCGCCGCCTCCAAGCGAAAGGCCTTCTAGAAAAGGGAATTCAGAAAGGTGAATTGAGAGAGAATCTTGATATTGAAGTAAGCATAGATCTCATTTACGGACCAATTTTCTATCGTCTGCTTATAACAGGGGATGAGGTGAATGATTCCTATGTGCATGATTTGGTGATGAACGCGTTTAAGGGAGTTCAAGCTACCTCTGCTACAGAGAGTATGTAGCTGATAAGAACTGCAAAAGCTACGGTTTATATGACAAATTGGTTCTCTCTAATCGCACAGTGAAAGATAAGATTTTTGTTGCTGAGCGGAATCATCGAGGGAAAAGTTCTCTTATCGGATGTCGAAAAAGAAGTCATTCAATCGTGAATACATTATATTATTACATTTCCTTTTCATCGATTGGAACAAGGGTTCTATACTTCAATGGAATATCGCAAAGTTGGAGTATTTAAAGAACAGGGGAAAATCGATGGCCATTATGTAGATGTCATGGCAATCGAAAAAATACTTGCAATGTAAACAGGCCTCTAAAGAGACCTGTTTTTTAATATCCAGAGGATCTGTCTATTTTCATCTTGGGTTCTATGACT
>NZ_JAVAXX010000474.1:0-3104 GCF_042709275.1 Bacillus sp. LR_5
GCATTTGTTTAAGAGTACTAGATTACTAGAGGGAGAGGGGCTATCATGAGTCAATCAAGCATTATCGTAGTCGGCGGGGGTCTTGCCGGCCTCATGGCGACAATTAAAGCAGCGGAATCAGGAATGGCGGTTAAGTTGTTTTCCATCGTTCCTGTCAAACGTTCTCATTCGGTTTGTGCGCAAGGCGGCATAAACGGAGCGGTCAATACAAAAGGGGAAGGTGACTCTCCGTGGGAACATTTTGATGACACGGTATACGGGGGAGACTTTCTTGCCAACCAGCCGCCAGTCAAGGCGATGTGTGAAGCGGCGCCTTCTATCATCCACTTATTAGACCGGATGGGCGTCATGTTTAACCGGACGCCTGAAGGCCTGCTTGATTTCCGCCGATTCGGGGGTACACAGCACCACAGAACTGCTTATGCTGGTGCGACGACGGGACAGCAGCTGCTTTACGCACTGGACGAGCAAGTGCGCAGATACGAAGTTGCGGGTCTGGTCACAAAATACGAAGGCTGGGAATTCCTTGGCGCTGTTTTAGATGATGACAGAACCTGCCGCGGAATTGTTGCACAAAACCTGACAAACATGCAAATTGAATCCTTCCGTTCAGACGCTGTCATTATGGCGACGGGCGGACCGGGAATCATCTTTGGAAAATCAACGAACTCCATGATTAATACAGGATCTGCTGCATCAATCGTTTATCAGCAGGGAGCGTATTATGCAAACGGAGAATTCATTCAAATCCACCCGACAGCCATACCGGGCGATGACAAATTAAGACTGATGAGTGAATCAGCGCGTGGTGAAGGCGGTCGCGTGTGGACATATAAAGACGGCAAACCATGGTATTTCCTAGAGGAAAAATATCCGGCATACGGAAACCTGGTGCCGCGTGATATTGCGACACGCGAAATATTTGATGTGTGTGTGAACCAGAAGCTCGGCATTAACGGTGAAAACATGGTATATCTCGATCTGTCTCATAAAGATCCGAAAGAGCTTGATATTAAGCTTGGCGGCATCATTGAGATTTATGAGAAATTCATGGGAGACGACCCGCGTAAGCTTCCAATGAAAATCTTCCCGGCGGTCCATTATTCTATGGGCGGTTTATGGGTGGATTACGATCAAATGACAAACATCCCTGGACTGTTTGCGGCTGGGGAATGTGATTATTCTATGCACGGCGGCAACCGCTTGGGAGCAAACTCCTTGCTGTCTGCGATTTACGGAGGCATGGTGGCCGGACCGAATGCGGTGAAATATGTAAACGGCTTAGAATCTTCAGCGGAAGACATGTCTTCATCTTTATTCGACGCTCACGTTAAGAAAGAAGAAGAAAAATGGGCTGACATTATGAGTATGGACGGAACCGAAAATGCCTATGTTCTTCACAAAGAGCTCGGTGAGTGGATGACGGCGAACGTAACGGTTGTCCGCCATAATGACAAGCTTTTGAAAACGGATGACAAAATTCAGGAGTTAATGGAGCGCTTCAAAAAGATCAACATCAATGACACGACAAAATGGAGCAACCAGGGAGCGATGTTCACACGCCAGTTCTCAAACATGCTTCAGCTTGCTAGGGTGATTACCCTTGGCGCATACAACCGTAATGAAAGCCGGGGCGCCCATTATAAACCGGATTATCCTGAACGTAATGATGACGAATGGCTCAAAACAACAATGGCTAAACATGTAAGCCCGTATGAAGCGCCGGAATTTGAGTATCAGGATGTCGATGTATCACTGATAACGCCTCGGAAACGGGATTACTCGAAGAAGAAGGTGGCGAAATAATCATGAGTGAACAAAAAACCATACGATTTATTATCACACGTCAAGATACAGCCGACAGCACGCCTTACGATGAAGAATTTGAGATTCCATACCGCCCGAATCTGAACGTCATTTCCGCTCTGATGGAAATCCGCCGGAATCCGGTTAATGTCAAAGGTGAGAAGACAACCCCTGTCACATGGGATATGAACTGTCTTGAGGAAGTATGCGGCGCATGTTCAATGGTCATAAACGGAAAACCCCGCCAGTCTTGCACGGCGCTTATCGACCAGCTTGAACAGCCGATCCGTTTAAAACCAATGAAAACATTCCCAGTTGTTCGTGATTTGCAGGTTGATCGCAGCAGAATGTTTGATTCATTGAAAAAAGTAAAAGCGTGGATACCGATTGACGGTACGTACGATTTAGGACCGGGGCCGAGAATGCCGGAAAAACGCCGTCAATGGGCATATGAATTATCAAAATGCATGACATGCGGCGTCTGCCTCGAAGCTTGCCCGAATGTGAACAGCAAATCGAAGTTCATGGGGCCTGCACCGATGTCGCAAGTCCGCCTGTTTAACGCGCATCCGACAGGCGCCATGAATAAATCTGAACGATTAGAAGCATTAATGGATGAAGGCGGCCTTGCAGATTGCGGCAACTCGCAAAACTGTGTTCAATCCTGTCCGAAGGGGATTCCGCTTACCACTTCGATTGCAGCCTTGAATAGAGATACAAACTTACAAGCGTTCCGCAATTTCTTCGGAAGCGACAGAGTATAAGAAGAAAAAACCTCTTCCGCATGGGAGAGGTTTTTTTAAACAATAAGGAGATGAAAAAAGATGAAGCTTCCCGCTTATATTGATATGCCGTTTCAAGAGTGGAAAACATCCTTTTCTTTTTTTAATGAGGTATCCGTAAGATTTTCCGAGACAGACATGTTTGGGCATATGAATAATGTAACCCCTTTTATATATTTTGAGGAGGCGCGGATTTCTTATTTTAAACAGCTGAATATGATGAGTGAAAACAAACAGACCATGACAGTCGTGGCAAGCCAGCAATGCGATTATTTGCGCCAAGTCATGCCTTATGAAGAGTTGCGCATCTATGTGAAAACAAGCGCAGTCGGCAGTTCATCTCTTACCTTGCACTATCTCGGAGAGAACCTCGAAGGCGAACCCTGCTTCACCGGGGCAGTCGTGATGGTTCAAGTCTCAAAGGAAAACGGCAAGGCTGTCAGCTGGACGGATGAGGAGAAAGAAACGCTTCTTCATACACGATAAACTAATTATCTTGTAAACGTCACCTCCTGC
>NZ_JAVAXX010000475.1:0-3071 GCF_042709275.1 Bacillus sp. LR_5
TTATTATATCTAATGTGTTCATAAAAAACTAAAAAAAATATTGAAAATACTGATGAGGTTATATAAGATGAAAATAAGTTAGTTTGTTTAAACAACAAACTAATAGGTAACTTACAATATGAAATAAAATGCATTTGTATTTGAATGATCATGTTTTGAATTTATTTTTAAGGGGGAAATCACATGGCTCAATCTCATTCCAGTTCAACCAACTATTTTGGAAGCGCAAACAAAGTGGTTTACGAAGGGAAAGATTCGACTAATCCTTTAGCATTTAAATATTATAATCCTCAAGAAGTAATCGGCGGAAAAACGATGAAAGAGCATTTGCGATTTTCTATTGCCTATTGGCATACATTTACTGCTGATGGTACAGACGTTTTTGGAGCAGCTACGATGCAAAGACCATGGGATCACTATAAAGGCATGGATCTAGCGAAGATGAGAGTAGAAGCAGCATTTGAGATGTTTGAAAAACTAGATGCACCATTCTTTGCTTTTCATGACCGGGATATTGCACCAGAAGGCAGTACGCTAAAAGAGACAAACCAAAATTTAGATATGATCGTGGGCATGATTAAAGATTACATGAGAAATAGCGGCGTTAAGCTATTATGGAATACCGCAAACATGTTTACGAATCCCCGTTTCGTCCATGGTGCCGCAACTTCTTGCAATGCAGATGTGTTTGCGTATGCTGCAGCACAAGTGAAAAAAGGGTTAGAAACAGCAAAAGAGCTTGGCGCTGAGAACTATGTATTTTGGGGCGGCCGTGAAGGATATGAAACATTGTTAAATACCGATTTAAAATTTGAGCTTGATAATTTGGCTAGATTTATGCATATGGCAATGGATTATGCGAAGGAAATCGGGTACACAGGGCAGTTTTTGATTGAGCCAAAACCAAAAGAGCCGACCACCCATCAATACGATACAGATGCAGCAACAACCATTGCCTTTTTGAAGCAATATGGCTTAGACAATCATTTTAAATTAAATCTTGAAGCCAATCATGCCACATTAGCCGGGCATACATTCGAACATGAATTGCGCATGGCAAGAGTACATGGTCTGCTTGGCTCTGTTGACGCAAACCAGGGTCATCCTCTTTTAGGCTGGGACACGGATGAATTTCCGACGGATTTATATTCTACGACATTAGCAATGTACGAAATCCTGCAAAATGGCGGCCTAGGAAGCGGCGGATTAAACTTTGACGCAAAGGTCAGAAGATCTTCTTTTGAGCCTGATGATCTAATATATGCCCATATTGCAGGGATGGATGCATTTGCAAGAGGATTGAAAGTTGCCCACAAATTAATCGAAGATCGTGTGTTTGAAGATGTGATTCAACATCGTTACCGCAGCTTTACTGAAGGGATTGGTCTTGAAATTATAGAAGGAAGAGCTAATTTCCACACACTTGAGCAATATGCGCTAAATCATAAATCAATTAAAAACGAATCTGGAAGACAGGAAAAATTAAAAGCGATATTGAACCAATACATTTTAGAAGTATAACAGGATAAGCTCCAGATCCTGCTATCAATACCAAGTCACTGAATTACCCGTCATGATTCCTTTCCTATTGCTTGTTGTTATGACGGGTAACTTCTATAATTAGGATTTATTTAGAGTGAATGGTTTTTTAAAAGGGCAAGGAGTGAAAAAATGAAGTATGTCATTGGAATAGATCTTGGAACGAGTGCTGTTAAAACCATTTTAGTTAATCAAAACGGCAAGGTTTGTGCAGAAACGTCCAAAAGGTACCCGCTCATCCAAGAGAGGGCGGGATATAGTGAGCAAAATCCTGAAGACTGGGTACAGCAAACAATTGAAGCATTGGCTGAATTGGTTTCTATATCCAATGTTCAAGCCAAGGATATTGACGGGATAAGCTATTCGGGACAAATGCATGGATTAGTACTGCTTGACCAAGATCGTCAGGTGTTACGTAATGCAATTCTTTGGAATGATACCAGAACAACGCCTCAATGTATAAGGATGACCGAGAAATTTGGCGATCATCTTCTTGACATCACAAAAAACCGTGTTTTAGAAGGGTTTACATTACCTAAAATGTTATGGGTAAAGGAACATGAACCTGAACTTTTTAAAAAAACTGCTGTGTTTTTGCTTCCGAAAGACTACGTGCGATTCCGTATGACCGGTGCCATTCACACTGAATACTCCGATGCAGCAGGAACTTTACTTTTACATATTACTCGCAAGGAGTGGAGCAATGATATTTGCAATCAAATTGGTATTTCTGCAGATATTTGTCCTCCGCTTGTTGAATCTCATGATTGTGTAGGGTCGCTGCTTCCGCACGTTGCCGCCAAGACCGGGCTATTAGAAAAAACAAAAGTGTACGCTGGGGGAGCAGATAATGCTTGCGGCGCTATTGGAGCAGGTATCCTTTCTTCCGGAAAAACTTTATGCAGTATTGGGACCTCAGGGGTCATACTTTCCTACGAAGAAGAAAAAGAAAGAGACTTTAAAGGCAAAGTCCACTTTTTTAATCATGGAAAAAAGGATTCTTTTTATACGATGGGCGTCACGCTCGCTGCAGGCTACAGCTTGGACTGGTTTAAAAAAACGTTTGCACCAAACGAATCGTTTGAGCAATTATTGCAGGGGGTGGAAGCTATTCCGATAGGAGCCAATGGACTGCTATACACTCCTTATTTGGTTGGTGAAAGAACGCCGCATGCTGATTCTTCTATTCGGGGAAGCTTGATCGGAATGGATGGAGCCCATAATAGAAAGCATTTTTTGAGGGCAATAATGGAAGGTATCACATTCTCTTTACATGAATCATTTGAGCTATTCCGCGAAGCGGGAAAATCAGTTCATACTGTTGTTTCTATTGGTGGAGGAGCTAAAAATGATACGTGGCTGCAAATGCAAGCTGATATTTTCAATGCGAGGGTGATTAAGTTAGAAAATGAACAAGGGCCAGCTATGGGGGCTGCAATGCTGGCTGCCTTTGGAAGCGGATGGTTTGAATCCCTTGAAGAATGTGCAGAGCAGTTCATTCGTGAGGCTGCTGCATTTTATCCAAAGGCGCA
>NZ_JAVAXX010000476.1:0-3033 GCF_042709275.1 Bacillus sp. LR_5
GATAAATACGAAGTCATTTACGGTGACACCACGATTCTTTTGTCGTCGTCTCCTGTTTCAAACACTTTGCCGTCATGCTTGTATTTTTTCAGGATAAAATGGGTTGTCGTAGATACAACTGAATCAAGCGTTGAGAGTTTATCCGAAACAAAACGCGCTACGTCAGACATCGAATTGCCGCGAATCACGACAGACAAATCGTATACGCCTGACATCAGGTAAACTGATTCAACCTCTTGGAATCGGTAAATCCGTTCCGCCACTTCATCAAAACCGACGCCCCGCTTCGGCGTTACTTTGACGTCGATCATGGCCGTAACGCCCTCATGTCCGTCTACTTTTCGCCAATCAATCATAGCGGAATAATCGATAATAACCTTTTCTTTCTCCAGTTTGTCAATAATTGTTTTTACTTCATTTACAGGGATGCCCGCCATCTTTGCGATTGTTTCTAAATCGGCGCGGCTGTTTTCGTCTAAAATTTCTAATATTTCTGTTTCTTTTTCTGTCAATTTCATTTGATTCACACCTTTGCAATGTCAAGAAATCTCATGACATTATATCACGTTTTTTGACGAATGCTAAGAAAAAACGAGGAGAAACTTCCGCTAGAATTTACAATTTCAGGGCATAATACAACCATCAAAAAAAGGGAGTGACACAGAATGGAGGCGGTTTCACCAATAAGGCGGTTTACGGTCGATGGAGTCAATGTATACTACGAACATTATCAAAATCCCGGCAGGCAAACGCTGGTCTGCGTACACGGTTTTTTATCATCTGCATTCAGCTTCAGAAAAGTAATTCCTCTCCTTCGGGACAAGTACGACATCATCGCGCTTGATTTGCCTCCTTTCGGCCAATCTGAAAAATCAAGAACGTTTATCTATACCTATCAAAACCTTGCTAAGCTTGTCATTGGGATTTTGGAGCACTTGCAAGTGAAGCAGGCTGTGCTTGTCGGGCATTCTATGGGCGGACAGATATCGCTGTCTGCTGCGCTCCAAAAACCGGAGCTTTTTTCAAAGGTTGTGCTGCTTTGCAGTTCGGGATATTTAAAACGTTCACACCCGACGATCATTTTCGGGACCCATATCCCGTATTTTCATCTTTATATCAAACGCTGGCTCTCGAAAGAAGGCGTGATGAAAAATTTATTAAATGTGGTGCATGACAAATCGCTGATTGATGAGGAGATGATTGACGGCTATGGCAGACCGTTTCAGGACGAGCAGATTTTCAAAGCCATGACAAGGTTTATCCGCCACAGAGAAGGAGATTTAGAACCCGAGCAATTGAAGAAAATGAACAAACCTGCTCTGTTGATTTGGGGCGAGGAGGATCGAATTGTCCCAATGGAGATCGGTAAACGGCTGCACGCAGATTTGCCTAATTCCGTGCTGTACTCACTTGGCCAGACCGGACATCTGGTGCCTGAAGAACGGCCTGAACTTGTTTCTGAACACATTGCTGATTTTATCAATTAAAAAAACCGGTGCTGAACCGGTTTTTTTAAGGCGTGCAGGAGCTGCTGTTTTTAATGAATAAAAGCTGGCCAGCCACTTCCCGGCAGCTGTCGATCGGCAGCGTTTGTTCAAAAGAAGTTTCAAATATTTGCTGAATGCTTTTCGCCAGCACGTCAGGATCGTCTTCATCATAGACTGCCTGCACGACATCAACAGCCTCCGTTTCGTAAAACCCTTCTCCATATTTAAACGGGTCCCATTTGGCAATGATCTTAATCATTTCCCTGACCGCTTGACTTTCTTCCATATTCATCACCGCTTATAATAAAATTTGCAGTTCTATCTTATCATAGTGAAGCTTAGAAGAATAAACATACATGAGGGGGTAACAGAATGAACTTTGATAAACGAGAAGAACGCCTTGGCACCCAATCTGTCAAATGGGACAAAACAGGCGAATTATTTGGCGTGACAGACGCACTCCCGATGTGGGTGGCGGATATGGATTTTCGCGCCCCGGAAGCGATAACTGAAGCGTTAAAAGAGCGTCTTGACCACGGTATTTTTGGTTATACAACTCCAGATCAAAAAACGAAGGATGCTGTGTGCGGATGGATGCAAAACAGGCACGGCTGGAAGGTAAATCCGGAAAGCATCACATTCAGCCCCGGCGTTGTAACAGCTTTGAGCATGGCGGTACAAGCTTTTACGGAGCCTGGCGATCAAGTAGTTGTTCAGCCTCCAGTTTATACGCCTTTTTACCATATGGTGGAGAAAAACGGCCGGCACATTTTACATAATCCGCTGCTAGAAAAAGACGGCGCATATGCAATGGATTTTGAAGATTTGGAGACGAAGCTTCGTGACCCAAGCGTTACATTGTTTATTTTATGCAATCCTCATAACCCTTCTGGGCGTTCATGGAGCCGGGAAGATTTACTGAAGCTAGGCGAATTGTGCCTTGAGCATGGCGTCACAGTTGTATCGGATGAAATCCATTCCGATTTAATGCTGTACGGACATAAACACACGCCGTTCGCTTCGCTCTCTGTCGATTTCGCTGATATTTCTGTGACATGTGCTGCTCCAAGCAAAACATTTAATATCGCCGGATTGCAGGCTTCAGCGATCATTATTCCGGATCGCCTGAAGCGCGCCAAGTTTTCCGCAAGCCTTCAGCGAAATGGTTTAGGCGGACTGAACGCGTTTGCCGTCACTGCAATCGAAGCCGCGTATTCAAAAGGCGGACCGTGGCTTGATGAATTGATCACTTACATTGAGAAAAACATGAACGAAGCGGAAGCCTTTTTGAGCACCGAGCTGCCAAAGGTCAAAATGATGAAGCCGGATGCATCATACTTGATTTGGCTCGACTTCAGCTCTTACGGCTTGTCCGATGCAGAGCTTCAGCAAAGAATGCTAAAAAAAGGAAAAGTTATTTTAGAGCCCGGGACGAAATACGGGCCTGGCGGAGAAGGATTTATGCGCCTGAACGCAGGATGCTCTCTTGCAACCCTGCAGGACGGCCTGCGCCGCATCAAAGCCGCATTATCGTAAATATAGCTGT
>NZ_JAVAXX010000477.1:0-3009 GCF_042709275.1 Bacillus sp. LR_5
TGGCTATCCGCATTTAGAAGAAGCATATTATTTTGCAGAGCTTGTGTTTCCGCTTTTGCCGTTTGAAAATGAGCGCACGAGAAAGCTTCAGAACAAAAGGGGAGAAGCCGTCGGGAACACTTATTTTGTCAAAGAGAAAAATGCGTCAGTTTAAGTAAAACACAGCCCCAAAACATGGTATGATATTCAAATAAAGGGGGCTGTTTTTCTGAAAACATTGATAAGCGCAGCAGTCATTTGCCTGATAGCTATGCTGTCAGCATGCGGACATTCAAAGCAGATGGAAATCAAAGCAGCGGACATGTCAGATCTTGAAAAAAACAGAATGGATATTGCAGCTTCACAGGCATTCACTGCCGAAGCCGTTAATATCAGTGAAAGTATTTCTTCAGCTGACATGTACATCGAACATTATCAAAAAGGAAAGCTTATTGAGACGATTGGTCCGGTAAGTGCAGATTATTCAGAGAAAAAACCCGATACATTACAATTTGTTTATTTTGAGAATGAAGAGGGAGAAGGAAAGACTAAACGCAGCACTGTTCATTTTGGCATTGTTGATAAACAGGGAAATACAGCGGCCAGTTCATCGGTGAAACGTGACGATAGCGCAACACAGGAAATGACTCAGAATATTTCATCGGCGGTACCGATTTCTTTCGAGAAACCTGTTTTGATCGGCAGCAGTATAAAAGGGACTGACGAGCCAATGCACACCTCTGAACATAAAAAAGAGCTTATTAAGCATCAAGATGCGTTACTGTATTATGTGGAGTTGCATCATTAGAAACGGGCGGCTTCAGGCCGTCTGTTTTACAAAGCGGTATGCTTGCTTTTTTGAATGGTGCATGATACATTTTAAATCGTAATAATTTCGATTTAAAAAGGAGGCTATGTGTCTTGGCTAAAAAGTCAAAAGTGGCAAAAGAGTTAAAACGCCAACAGCTTGTTGAACAATACGCTGATATTAGACGCGAGTTGAAAGAAAAAGGAGATTACGAGGCACTCAGCAAGCTGCCAAGAGATTCAGCACCGGGAAGGCTCCACAATCGTTGCATGGTAACGGGGCGCCCGAGAGGATATATGAGGAAGTTTAAAATGTCCAGAATCGCTTTCAGGGAACTGGCTCATAAAGGCCAGATTCCCGGTGTGAAAAAAGCGAGCTGGTAAGAAAAAACTCCGGCCGATTACAGCGCGCCGGAGTTTTTTTCGTTTTTCTTGAAAGAGATGACATAGGATAGGTGCTGGATGATCATAATGATAAACACGATAATAATAGGGAAAAACGGAATACGTGATTGAAAAAGCGGATAAAAAATGAGAAGAACCGCTGCGGCAGGAAGCGAGAAGTAGACGGCGATATATGACGCGCGGCATGCTTTTGCCGTCATCATCTTCTCTCTTTCGTCCTGCTCTTCAAATTCATCAGGCAGAAGAAGCTTTTTTGCAGCAGGGCGGCTTTTTTTCTGTAAGTACAAATAAACCGCAGACGCCGCAACAAACAGAATAAAGGGAGTGAGGTTTAATTCAAACACCATCTCGCCGCTCTTTGTGCGGATAAAGGATGCAATGCCTTCTGATGCTTCAAAGTATGCAATCAGCGTCCAGCATGCAAGGCCAAATAAAACAAGTTGAAAAGCTGCTTTTGTTTTCATGCTCATCTTAGTTTTCCTCCTCTAACCAAAAGACATCCTCCATTTTCATGGAGAAGGCTTTGCAGATTTTCAGTGCTAACAACAGTGAGGGAACATAATCGCCTTTTTCGATAGCTGCCACAGTCTGTCTTGTAACGCCGACCGTTTCTCCGAGTTTTTCCTGAGAATAGCCGAGGCGTGCCCTCAGCTCTTTTACTTTATTTTTCATCATGACGTCTGTCCCCTTCACATTCTCGATTGATTATATTGTATAGTATACTTAACATTATGTAAATGTGACTTAACACTTTACAAAAAGAAAACTTTTTTTCGACAAAATTTTTATATTCTCTTGACGAAAAATTAATAAACGTGTAATATAAAACAAGTCAGCGGTACTGTTACTGAAAAACACAAATGCGGGTGTAGTTTAGTGGTAAAACCTCAGCCTTCCAAGCTGATGTCGTGAGTTCGATTCTCATCACCCGCTCCATACATACGTTATTAACGCAGTGTTTCGTTTCTTAGATAAACGAAGTATTGCGTTTTTTTATGTAAAAAAGAACACGTCATTCGTGTTCTTTTACGTAAGCCAATGTACTGTATGGGCACCGCCGTGAATTTGTTCAAACATTTTCGTTAATGATGATAAGAGTTTAACAGCGCTGCTTTTTTCAATGGATGGCGGGAAAAAAATGATTTGCAGCATTTTCTTCGTCTCGTTTGAAACGGGATAGCGATTGACGCTGTTTTTTAAATCGCCAAATATGCCATTTTCATCAGAGAAAAGCAGTATGTTTTCTTTTTCTCCCAATGAGATTCGGACTGGCTCATGAAGCTTGCCGGCATCATAAATCATAATGGGCAGAGAATATTTTAATGCGAAAAAATCGATGGTGTCATGGGCTGAATCCTTGCTTTCCATGAATTGTTCTTTGGATATTGGGATCAGCATGTCTTCCATTGGGGTTGTTTCTCCCTCAAATGTAGGGTTAAGCTGTTTAAAGAGTTCCCGCCATTCCTTGACGAAGGATTCATCAGATATTCCGCCGTCCGCATAATCGAAAAACAGGGATTCTTGAAATAGGCGAAGCCTGCCTTTCAGCATTTGCGGAGAGGAGCCGACTTCGATATTCTTATAAATCACAGCCGCCGCATGTAAGCCGGCCGCACGTTCAGTAATAACAGAATCAAGTTTGATATTCACTAGCATTCACTCCAGTTACGTGATATCAACCTATTATAAACGCTGTATCGTTTTATCACAAAGAAAGGAGGCTGTGCAAAACATGAACGTTTATCAGCTCAAAGAAGAATTAATTGAATACGCGAAAAGCATTGGCGTGGACAAGATTGGTTTTACGACCGCTGATAC
>NZ_JAVAXX010000478.1:0-3006 GCF_042709275.1 Bacillus sp. LR_5
AATATAATGGATACAGAAAACCTCTATTATTTTGAAAAAGCACCGATCGCAAAAGCTGTTGCTCACTTCGCTATACCGATGATGCTAGGTACATCAATGAGTGTCATATATTCCATTCTAAATGCCTTTTTCCTTGGTACACTCCACAATACCGCCATATTAACCGCACTCGCATTAACCTTGCCGTTATTTGCAATCATTATGGCGCTAGGCAACTTGATTGGCATGGGCAGCGGTACATTCATCTCCCGTTTGCTCGGGGAGAAAAAATATGATGATGTAAAGCATGTATCCTCATTTGCCTTTTACAGCAGTTTAGTTCTTGGTCTTATTGTGATGGCAGTGGGTCTCCCTTTAATCGATCCAATTGTTCATGGCCTGGGGGCAACATCTGACTCCTTCGGCTTCACGAAGGACTATGTCATGGTTATGCTTATTGGTTCACCTTTCGTCGTATTATTTTTCACGCTGGAGAATATCGTGCGCTCAGAGGGTTCAGCAATCACGTCGATGATCGGTATGATTCTCAGTGTTGTTGTAAATATTATGCTTGATGCGTTAGTCATCTTCGTATGCCATTGGGGTGTAATCGGAGTTGCGTCTGCTACCGTCATTTCCAACTTGGCTGCGAGTTCATTCTATGCCTTCCACATGGGATATAAGAGCCAGTTCTTAACTGTCTCCGTAAAGTGGTTCAAGGTTGGCCTGGATATTCTGAGCAATGTATTAAAAATCGGCATTCCGGTCTTTATTATGAGTATTTTTTTGGGGGCAATGTCTCTTATCTTTAATCATTTTCTTGTCGAATATGGGGACAAAGCCATTGCTGCATACGGAATTTCATCCCGCTTATTTCAATTTCCTGAATTTATTTTGATGGGACTATGTGAAGGGGTTGTACCGTTAATTGCATTCTCTTTTACAGCGGATAAATTACGCATGAAAAATACCATTGGATTTACATTAAAAGCGATTGTGACGCTAGCAGTAATGTTTGGCGTTATCGTCTATTTAATTTCCGACCATCTAATAGGTTTATTTACAAATGACCCGCAATTAATTAAAATAGGCAGCTACATTCTACATGTTACGTTTTTATCCATATTTATTACAGGGATGTCCTCATTATTTACTGGTATCTTCCAAGCTACCGCGCAAGGAACGGCCGCTTTTGTTATGTCATTTATACAAGGAATTACTCTGATTCCTGTATTGTTCATCGCCAATCAGGTGAACGGCTTTCATGGGGTGGTTTGGTCACTTGTCATTGCAGATACAGTCGCATTCCTTGTAGGTGCCATCATGCTTTATGCTTTGAGGAACAAATTGCAGCCTGAATTGAATAGTTAAGTGCTAGTAAACATATGACATTTAAATCCGTATTGTAAACTAATCAAATATGTAAAAAAAGATAGTTTAGCCCTCATAATCGGCTAAACTATCCCCTTCTCAAATCCTCCCACTTTATTATTAATGTGGTTTAGAAGAATTGAACCCGCACGAGTTATTCCGCTCACTTTCATTGATTATGAAGCTTATATATTAAAAAATGGTGAGTTCAAAACAGTAAACGTCGGGCTTTTTTACTCTCTTCCTTTTAAATACACGATTAGAATCATCAAAAACAATAATGATATTTACACAAATTGCGATTTACGCAAAAGTCACCACTCCTCTTTTCATGGACAGAAAAAGAGGAGCAAACCGATGTCTGCGTCTTAACGTTTTTCTTTGCACAACGTCTAGTATCTTCTTTGGATCAATTTTTCTGTAAGAAATTCAACAAGTGTTACTCAACGACATGAAGAAATTGTTTATGTCCTTTGTCATTTCAGTTATTCAACTATTGGTGTAAGTGAACTACCAGCCCATACCTCTCCCTTATTAAGGGTCCAGCTGTCATTATAAAAATTAGACCCACCTTTATTAACCGAAGGGCTGTGAACCTCATCCCAAGTTAGAAAGTACACGGTTTTCGGATATTTTTGTTTGACTGTATTAAGAAACACAGCATAATCCAAATTACCATCTTGTTTTTGTGTGCCGATTTCTGTGAACGCAAATGGCTTATTAAGAGCTGTTAACTCATCATATCCTTGAATTGAAAAATTGTCTGAGAAATACGCATCTAATCCAACAATATCAACATATGAAGATCCAGGATAAAAGTCAGTCTTAAAGTCTCGATTGGCGTCCGGTGAGTAAACCCATATCAGGTTGTCCAAACCTCTTGTATCAGTCATATAATGATAGATTTTTTGATAAAGTTGTTTATAAAGTGAGAAGCGCTGGCTGTCTTTTTTGTTATATTCGGTTAGTCCCCACCAAAACCATTCTCCATTCATTTCATGAAGAGGTCTGAATAGAACAGGTACACCTTCATTTTTTAACTGATCAAGGCCATCTGCAACTTTGCTCAGAACAGCCTCTAATCGCTTACCCTCTGTAGTTGATGAGTCTAAGATTTTTTCATACTCACTGTTTGAAATATGGGAAGCATTTTTCCCAAAAGTACTGGATGCAGGATTAGCTAGATGTAAGCTAATCTGTGGTATTCCACCGCTTTTCCAATATGAGATTAAGTCACTGTTGCAACTATAGTCGATCGTCTCAGTAATATCAGAAATATAGGGCTTCTCCAACCATCCACTGGAATAGTCACAACCATAAATTGCGGGTAGCTGGCCAGTAGCATTCTTAATTCGGTTGGCTTCTTTCATGGAAAACGAAGCATTTGTGAATCCGCCGAATGCACCTGACAGTATGCGATTTTCAGATCGGTTTGGCAGATGAGCCAGCCAATTCATCAACTCTTTCGTTGTTGCCTGTGCATTAGGATTCACAGGGTAAACTGTATGAGCAAGAGCCGACTGTGAAAAAGATGAAACGATTATGAAAGATAGTAATATAAAAACAGCAATTTTTTTATACATAATATTCTCCGTCTTCTACTTTTTATTATTTTAATCATTTATTCTGTTAAAGATTTATAAAGCACAGAATCTA
>NZ_JAVAXX010000479.1:0-2976 GCF_042709275.1 Bacillus sp. LR_5
TGTATGTATTCTGTTTGATTTTCCTATTTCCTTTAATTATAATAGTCTACTTTACGACATTTTCTGAGCATTTTCTCTTTTGTTGTATACTGATATTGTACGTTATAAAGGAGGATTCACTTATGTTGAAAATATTTACGACGCAGTTAACAGGTATTTTTTCCCGCATTCAGGATAAGGAATCTGACGCGATTGAAGATGGGGCGCGGCTGCTTGCTCAAGCGGTGATCAGCGGGCATTCCATTTATTTATACGGTGCCAATGAGCTTCAGGGCGTCTTTTATGAGGCCACCGAAAGCAGCGAACCCTTCCCATCTGTCAAAGCCTTTCCGGAAAACGCTGAGGAAGTGACAGAAAGCGACAGGGTGCTGATGTTTTGCTCTGGAACGGGGACAGCCGAAGAGCAGGCGCTCGCGAAAGAGCTTTATGAAAAAGGCACGGGAGTCGTTTGCGTATCGCCGGCAGCTAAAGAAAGTGCGGGAATGGAACAATATTGCGATGTGCATATTGATTCTAAATTAAAAATGCCGCTCGTTCCCGATGAAGACGGCACCCGTTACGGATTTCCCTCTTTAATGACAGCACTGTATGTCTACCATGCATTATCGTTTACATTAAAAGAAATTCTGCAAGAGTATGCATAATATCTTATTGTACATGCTGTATCTTGCAGGAAACAAATAAAAAAGACTTGCCCGCTATTGACAAACGGCAAGTCTTTTTTGATTACTTCTGATTTGCAGCTTCGACAGACGCTCCGATAAAGCCTTTGAATAGAGGCTGAGGTCTTGTCGGTCTTGACTTGAACTCTGGGTGGAACTGAGAAGCCACGAACCAAGGGTGGTCTTTCAGCTCGATGATTTCAACAAGGCGTCCGTCAGGGCTTGTGCCTGAGAATACAAAGCCTTGGTCTTCCATTTGCTGTCTGAATTCGTTGTTGAATTCATAACGGTGGCGGTGACGCTCGTACACCACTTCATCCTGATACACTTCAAAGGCTTTCGTGCCCTCTTCAAGCTTACATGGGTAAAGGCCGAGACGAAGCGTTCCTCCGAGATCCTCAACATCCTTCTGTTCAGGAAGAAGGTCAATGATCGGGTATTTAGTTGACGGATCAATTTCCGCAGAGTGAGCGCCTTTTAAGCCTAATACATTACGTGCGTATTCAATAGACGCAACCTGCATGCCCAAGCAAATGCCCAAGAATGGAATGTTGTTTTCGCGCGCGTATTTTGTTGCAACGATTTTGCCTTCAACACCGCGGTCTCCGAATCCGCCCGGCACGATGATGCCGTCCGTTCCGCTTGTGAGCTCTTCGATGTTGCTTTCTGTCACTTCTTCTGCGTTGATCCATTTCACTTTTACATCTGTGTCAAACGCATATCCCGCATGGCGGAGAGACTCGACAACAGAGATGTATGCGTCAGGAAGCTCAACGTATTTACCGACAAGGCCGATCGTAATTGTTTGAGACAGATTGCTAACCTTGTTAACAAGCTCTTTCCACTCTGACATTTCAGCCTCTTTGCATGCCAATTGCATGTGCTCGCAAACAAGCTTGTCTAGTCCTTGTTTTTGCAGCTCAAGCGGAATGGAGTATAGGTTGTCCGCATCTTCACACTCGATCACCGCTTTTGTATCGATGTCGCAGAATAGCGCAATTTTATCTTTCATATCTTGAGAAATCGGCATTTCTGTACGCACGACGATGATGTTTGGCTGAATGCCCAAGCTGCGTAATTCTTTTACGCTGTGCTGTGTCGGTTTTGTTTTCAATTCGCCCGCAGCTTTAATGTAAGGAACAAGCGTACAGTGGATGTACATTACGTTTTCACGGCCGATGTCGCTCTTCATTTGGCGGATCGCTTCAAGAAATGGCAGTGATTCGATGTCCCCGACAGTACCGCCAATTTCTGTAATGACGACATCCGCGTTTGTTTCTTTCCCCGCGCGGTAAACACGGTCTTTCAGTTCGTTTGTAATGTGCGGAATAACCTGTACGGTTCCGCCAAGATAGTCTCCGCGGCGTTCTTTTTTAAGAACTGTTGAATAGATTTTACCAGTTGTCACGTTGCTGAATTTATTGAGGTTGATGTCGATAAAACGCTCATAGTGACCAAGGTCCAAGTCTGTTTCGGCGCCGTCATCCGTTACGAATACTTCACCGTGCTGGTATGGGCTCATTGTTCCCGGGTCGACGTTGATGTATGGATCAAATTTTTGGATCGTCACGTTCAGTCCACGGTTTTTCAGCAAACGTCCCAATGAAGCTGCTACAATACCCTTTCCAAGTGAGGATACGACTCCCCCGGTTACAAAAATATATTTCGTCATTTCGTTTGCTCCTCTCTTCGCTCTTAGCTACATTTTTAAAATGTACTGTTTTATAGAAAATCATTTAGCATTTTAAATGATTTATAAGAAAAATGAGGGGTGAAAATAAGAAAGCTCCCTTTCAATTTCTTGAAAGGGAGCATAACGCACTATGTTCTCTCTTCGTTTTTGAAGAGCCCAAAATACATACTACATAGTTCGACTATGAAAGTCAAGATGGTTTTAAAGATGATCTATTACTATTTGAGATCCTCATCTTCATCATCAAGATCTTCATCATCTTCCTCAATAATATCCTCTTCGATCTCAAGATCATCATCGTCTTCATCAAGATCTTCATCGTCAAAATCGTCGGTGTCAAGATCAAGTTCTTCCTCGACTTCATCTAAATCAATGTCGTCTTCGTCGATCACTTCAAACTCGTCAAGGTCAAGATCTTCTTCGACTACTTTCTTCGCTTTTTTCTTTTTCGCCTTGACGGTCGGCTGCGTTTCTTCGTCAAGCTGATC
Organism: Bacillus sp. LR_5; assembly: GCF_042709275.1. Lineage (NCBI taxonomy): Bacteria > Bacillati > Bacillota > Bacilli > Caryophanales > Bacillaceae > Bacillus > Bacillus sp. LR_5. The sequence continues at coordinate 2,844 of NZ_JAVAXX010000479.1, forward strand.
ATACGGATACCAGCTGCGAAGTCCCCAAGTCTGGTCAGAAAGCGCCAGGAAGCGGCCGTCAATGTTTAAATCTGTATAAAATTGAGCGATGCGGTCTCCAAGCTCTTCTTTTGTCACGCCGAGCAAAGATGCA
>NZ_JAVAXX010000048.1:0-31931 GCF_042709275.1 Bacillus sp. LR_5
CTTCAAATATTAAAGAAAACGAGAGGTATTGATATGGAAGAACGAACACACCGCAGAAAGAAAAAGAGAAGACTTAGAAAATGGGTGAAAATCGTTGCCGGTTTGATGGCTTTTCTAATCATTGCGGCAGGATCTGTCGGCACCTATGCTTATGTAAAACTTAACAATGCTTCTAAAGAAGCTCACGTTAGCCTTGCACGCGGAGAACAATCAGTAAAACGGATTAAAGAATTTGATCCCGGAAAAGATTCTTTCTCTGTATTGCTCTTAGGAATTGATGCCAGAGAGGAAAACGGCGAAACTGTCGATCAGGCAAGAAGTGACGCAAATGTGCTGGTTACATTTAACCGGAAAGAAAAAACAGCTAAAATGCTGAGCATTCCACGTGATGCCTATGTAAACATACCAGGCCACGGCTATGATAAGTTTACACATGCTCATGCCTACGGCGGCGTTGACCTCACTGTGAAAACAGTTGAGGAGATGCTGGATATTCCCGTCGATTATGTCGTTGAAAGCAATTTCACAGCTTTTGAAGACGTCGTAAACCAGCTGAATGGCGTCAAAGTAACGGTAAAAAGCGATAAAGTCATTCAGCAAATTAAAAAAGATACAAAAGGAAAAGTGGTTCTTCAAAAGGGAACACATACGCTTGATGGAGAAGAAGCACTCGCTTACGTAAGAACACGCAAAGCGGACAGTGACCTTTTGCGGGGACAAAGACAAATGGAAGTGCTGAGCGCCATTTTGGAAAAATCAAAATCACTGAGCTCAATCCCGGCTTATGATGATATTGTGGATACGATGGGGAAAAATCTGAAAATGAACTTATCTCTTAAAGATGCCATCGGCTTGTTCCCGTTCCTCACTTCATTGAAATCAGTTGAGTCTATTCAGCTGACGGGTTATGATTACGAACCTGCCGGAGTTTATTATTTAAAATTGAATCAGCAAAAACTGCAGGAAGTGAAAGAAGAGCTGCAAAACGATTTAGGTGTATAATGAACGGGATGGCGATTACGCCATCCCTTTTTTACATATTTTCTTGTTGAAAATGATCAAAGTAACGTTTAGCCTTGGTTTATATGGATAATGTTTCACAGAAAAGCTGAACATACTACACGAAGCAGCTTCATTTTTAAGGAGGTTCCCCCTACATATGAAATTAATTGCGATTGATTTAGACGGTACATTACTGAATAAAGAGAGCGTCATTTCTGATGAAAACAGAGCGGCGATCAAGCGGGCCGTTGATGCCGGCATCCTCGTCACCATTTGCACGGGAAGGGCAACATTTGATGTAAAAGCGCTGCTGGAAGACTTGGATATCCCTATCATTGCGGCTAATGGCGGAACGATCCACGACACGGGTTACCGTTTGATCAGCCGGACATTAATGGATCAGGAGGCCGGTAAAGCGATCGCTGATTACTTACTGTCAAAAAACATTTACTTTGAGGTATATACAGATGACCATCTGCTTTCTCCTTTTGACGGCGAAGCTAAGCTGCATGCGGAGCTTGATATTCTAAAGAGCGCAAATCCAAACGAGAAGACGGATGAATTGTGGCAAGGAGCCATGACTCAGTTTAAGCAGTTTGGCATTAAACCAATCCCTCATATCGAATCGGTTTTTGACGGCAGTGAAAACATTTATAAGCTTCTTTGCTTCTCCTTTGATATGGACAAGCTGAAACAAGCGAAGGAAGAACTGAAGCATCATAAAAAACTGGCGCAAACCTCTTCTGGAAAACACATTATCGAAATCCTGCCAGCCTCCTCAGGAAAAGGACGCGCGCTGACAGAGCTGGCTGAAAAATACGGAATTGAAACACAGGATATCTATGCGATCGGCGACAGTCCGAACGATTTGTCCATGTTTGAAGTCGCCGGACACCGTATCGCCATGGAAAATGCGATCGATGAATTAAAAGAAAAAAGCACCTTTGTCACAAAAAGCAATGACGAAAATGGTGTGGCCTACTTTATAGACCAGCTTCTTTCCGGCCAATATGCATAAAGAAAAGACTCCAGAGATTGGAGTCTTCAAATTGTTGACAAAATCCTAAAACGACTTTAGTTTTAGGATTTTGTCGTCTTTTCAGCGTGACTGAAAACCCTTGAAGTCTAGGAAAGGCGAGCATTGGAGCGGAGCGAATGTTCTAATTCGTGAGCACCAACGCACAGGCTTGACAACGAATGCGAGGGTTTGCCAAAACGCTAAAGACTCCAGAGATTTTGGAGTCTTTGTCTTTTATTGCACCCGTATACTTCCCGCATATTTATCTTTCCAATATGTGCTCGTGTTCATATTGGTGATGGTCACACCGTTTGATAATGTGACATGAACAACTTGTCCATTTCCGATATAGATGGCCGGATTTAGGCTTGTTGATTGGAAGAACACAATGTCTCCCGGTTTCAGGTCCGCCTTCTCAATCTTAGTTCCGGCTTTGAACTGGCTTGTTGCGTACCGAGGTAGGGAAATACCAGCTGCTTTCTGATATACATACTGGACAAATCCAGCTGTATCAAATCCTGTCTCTGGAGACACTCCGCCCTGTTTGTAAGGGACTTCTCCGATATAAAGTGTTGCCTCAGACACAATCGGATTTTCTTTCGGGATTGTCAGGTTGTCAAATCGGCGAATGCCTGTCATCTTCGATTTCCAGTAATCCTCTGACAAGTAAGAAATGGTTACTTTTTCTGACCGGCTTGCCTGAATAAACCTTCCTCCGCCTGCATAAATCCCTGCATGTGAAATTCCCGATTTATACGTATTGCTGAAATAGACAACATCACCAGGCTTTATGTTCTGAGGCGCCACCTTCTCACCCACTGCCCACTGCTGTTCGGCTGATCGCGGCAGATAAATGCCAAGTGCCTGTTGAAACACATATTGCACAAGCCCTGAGCAATCAAAGCCCTCTGACGGTGTGCTTCCGCCAAACACATATGGAATGCCGATATACTTTTCGGCCTCCTGAACGACAGGAACATCAGCGGTTGCCGGATCGACTGCGATTCGTCTCGCCCCAATATAAGACCCGCTCCAATAGCTGCTTTTTGCGTAATTGGTAATGATAACCCCTTTTGATTGCGTACTGTGAATCATTTGGCCGTCTCCGATGTAAAGTGCGTCATGTGTCGGAGTTGTCCCGCTGCTTCCCTCTTTCTTGAAAAACAAAATATCGCCCGGCTTCAGGTCTTCGGGCTTTATGGCCGTTCCGACTTTATACTGGTCGTTCACAGATCTCGGCAGATGAATATCAGCCTTACTGAAAACATATTGAATCAATCCCGAAGGATCGAATCCCTCTCTCGGCGTTTCACCGCCGTATTTATACTGATACCCAAGCAGTTTTTTTGCTTCGCTGACGATCAATTCAGATGATGTATCAGCCTCCGCAATCTCCGCTTTTGTCATAATTGGAACCAAAAAACAAATGATAACCGCCACAAGCAAAAACTTCTTCCAGTTTGCCAGTGTCTTCACTTTTATTATCTCCTCCTCTATTTGCAGTTTTAACATCGGTATTTTTTTGAATATGTTAAGAGCCTTTTTGATATTTTTACAGAATGAATGTGCTGGGCAAATAAAAAGAGAATGTCTCATCAGACATTCTCTTTTTGAATTATTTATTAGCGTTTGCCGGTTCTTCCTGCTGTTGGATTTTATGCATTTCCGTATCAATCTTCTGCTTTTCCTGATCTGTCAGCTGATCATTGAATTTAAAAGCTGACATAAACATGAACACGATAGCTACGGCAACAAACGGCCAGATGGCTTTGACAAATTTCATCTTTATCACTCCGATTATTTAGATTTTAGTTTGTCGCTATGATCAACATCAAACGTCAGTTTTCCGTCTTCTACTTTCCATGCGAAATTAGAATCTTTCGTGAGTTCGCGAATAATCGTTTTTTGTTTAAGGCTTCCTTTTTTCACCGGTGCAGGCGTCGCTTCGTGGATGTCAATCGGCGTCACTTCAAAGCGGCCTATTCCGTTTTTCTTCAGGTGATACTGAACCAGTGCACTGTCTCTCGTTCTTGTCCAGCCTTGGTCAAAGACAAAGTTACCGAGGCTGTAGAAAATGACGGTCCCGTTATATACTTCAATCGGTTCTAAGACGTGCGGGTGATGGCCGACAATGATATCAGCACCAGCATCAGACATGGCTCTTGCAAGCTGACGCTGACGGTCGTTTGGATCATTGTCATATTCTTGTCCCCAGTGTGACTGCACAACGACGATGTCCGCATGTTTTTTCGCCTCTGAAATCATAGGGATGAAGATTTCAGGATCTGCAGGCAGAACGCCCGGCGTATTCTTTTTAGCCGCGAAACCTTTTCCAGACACATCGGTAAAGCCGAGCGTCGCGATGGTTACCCCATTGACTTCCTGGTACGAAATATTCTTTTTCGCATCACTTAAGCTGTATCCTGCTCCAACGATATCAAGGTTTTGCTTCGCAAACTCTCCAAGAGTATCTTTCATGCCCTGGGCGCCGTAATCCATTGCGTGGTTGTTTGCGCTGTTGAGAACCGTGAAGTTCATATCCTTCAAGACTTTCACTGATTCCTTATTCGTCTGCAGATGTATCTCTTTATCTGCTTGTTTATAATTCTTTTGATAGGTTACCGGGTTTTCAAAGTTTCCGGCTACATAATCAGAGGCTTTAAAGATCGGTTCAACATACTGAAAAATACTGTCTGCCCCTTTTTGCTCCGTTACTTTTTCAACATAACGCCCCATCATAATATCTCCGACAAATGAGGCTGAGAGAACGTCGTCAGAATACGTTTTGACCTTCGGCGTTTCTGCTTTTCCCGCCCACATAAAAGCGAACATGAGGACAAAAACGATCGGAATGGCAATAAATACGTGCTTATTGGTTTTCTTTTTTTGCTGTTTTGTCAGCTTCAGCAGCTTTTCATGAAAGCTCAGTTCTTTTTTCATCGTTTGACACACCTTACATTAAATTAAGTAGTAAACAAACATGATAGCAAAGGTCGCTCCGCTCAATAGCAGCGTGCTTCCGAACGTAATGGTTAAACCTTGTTTCTGAATGGTATTGGCAATTAAACCTGGCACGATGATGCCGATTCCTCGAAATTCTGCGATTTCAAATGGTACAATCGGGTATAGAAAATCAAACGCGATTTTCAGGACGATCCCTGTTATCAGCATGGCAGCGAATTTTCTGCGTCCGTACAAAATCATAAATTTGGATAAACCATATTTCACAATGACATAAGTGAGCAAGCTCACTAGCAAAACGAGTAAAATAAAGACCGGCTGATTAAACACAAGTCCTAAATATCCCGGTACAACCAGTCCTGCCGGCACGATCCCTGTTTTTTCTGCAAAAATCAAACTAAGTAGTACACCTAAAATTAGTGCGATGTATAAATCTGATCCGAACATGTCTGCATTTCCTCCTAGCTTACGAGCTGCTTAACCTTGTATTCGTGGATTTTTTCAATTAAAGGCTCTGCGGCACCATGAATATTGCCGACGCCATATATGACACGGTTGTGCATTCTTTTCTTTAACAATTCCATAATTTCTTCTGTTGACTTGTACTCTAGATCATGCAGTTTGTCTGCAGGAATTTTGCCTTCTTCATAGGCTTTTACAATCGGTTCTGTTGTTTCACCGATTAAAATCAGTTCACTTGCTTCAATATAAGGCAATACGTCATTTGCGAATTGCTGTGTCCGATCCACACGGTCTGCGCGGCAGTTCATGATGATGATTGGATCATCGGTCGGGTAACCGATTTCTTTTACACGTTTCCATATATTCAAAGTAGAAGAAGCGTCGTTTGCGGCAAACCCATTAACAAAGTGCCCAGGCTCGCTCGGACTGATCAGCGGAAGAATTCTCATTGCTCCCGGATCTGGCGGCGCATTCAGCATTCCTTTAAACGCTGTTTCTTCATCAATGCCGAGTGCTTGAGCCACACCCAGTGCGAGAGAAGCGTTATCAGGGAATACCATATATTCAAATTTACGAAGATATTCATCAGTAATTTTCGAGTTATCAGCAATGATGACTTTTGTGTTTCGCTCTTTGGCTTTTTGTTTAAAGAACTCAGTATATTCACTATCAGTAATGACAAGATGGCCATTATAAGGAATAGTAGCCGTAAACGCTTCTGCAATTTCATCAAGCGTCGGCCCCATAACATCCATATGGTCTTCTAAAACGTTAACAATAACACCGATATTGGCTTGCAGAAGTTCTTCCTGAAAGATGATTTGATAATCCGGATTAACAGCCATGCATTCACTGACGATAGCGTTAGCTCCTCTTTCTACTGTTTCTTTCATCACTTCTTTTTGCTCTCCGATATTCGGCCCTTGAGGTTTCCGTTTAATCGGCTTTTCCTCCGGTGTGTCCCAGTAGATCATTCTTGCATCTGTCCCTGTTGTTTTTCCAACAGTTTTGTAACCGGCTTCTATTAATATTCCGGTTGTCAGCCTTGTCACAGTCGATTTTCCTCGGATGCCGTTAATATTCACTCGCACAGGGAGGGCATCAATGTTTTTCTGATGTCGTCGTTTTTCTAATATTCCGATGACCAGTATGACAGCACAGGCTATAATGAGTAACCACATTGCTTTTCGACATCTCCTTCTATATTGTTGTAAATTCATTCATCAGTATATAGAATCACTATGAATTCTCAATCGGCATTATGTAACATAATCTTCCCTAATCCACTAAGCCAAACTTCTCTTTTGAAAGAGATTTTGTACCTACAAACTGTTTTCTATTTTTGGAAAACAGCAGGACTTACACCTCATCTCTTTTTTTAAAAAGCAAAAGGAATGCGCTTACATTTCTCCCCTGATATCCTTCTGGACGTATAGTCACACCTTGGTGTTTGCATTTAATATGCATTTCAAATCAATCTTTTTTACAGCCCGTGATATCAAGCTTTTCCTGCTACCATGCGTGTTTCCGGTTCTTATGAACACAAAATATTTTTTCCTGTTTCTTAAGAACAAGGTCATAATGTCATCCTTTCTGCATGGAAGTGGAAAAATTAGTCCCATTCCAAAATGACTAATGGGGCTATCTATGAAAACGCTAAACATACGGGTCCGAATTCTCTAACATAATTAAACATTTTCTGGGCTGATAGTCTTTTCCGTTTCTCCTCATTTACAGGTCTAAACGCATGACTTTGAAACAATTTTAATAAAACTTAATATTTGTTCAAGAAATCTTCATCCAGAAATGTGAAGACTTTGTCAAAAAAAGAGTGAAAACCTTAAATTTCTCAATTATATATACAATTTACAATAGATTTCTTTCGATATTTTTATTGCCAACTTCGGATTGCTCATGATAATCTATCTATGTAAACGGTTACATAAACAAGGAGGAGCTGTTTTGGCTACAATTAAAGATGTCGCCGGAGCGGCGGGCGTTTCAGTTGCGACGGTTTCCCGCGTCCTGAATGACAACGGCTATGTACACGAAGAAACGCGAACGCGTGTCATAGCGGCGATGGAGAAGCTGAACTATTACCCGAATGAAGTTGCCAGATCTCTTTATAAGAGAGAATCCCGGCTGATCGGGCTTTTGCTCCCGGATATCACAAACCCTTTCTTCCCCCAGCTTGCCCGCGGTGCGGAGGATGAATTGAACCGGGAAGGCTATCGCCTTATTTTTGGCAACAGTGACGAGGAATTAAAAAAAGAACTTGAGTACCTTCAAACCTTTAAGCAAAATCATGTCGCAGGCATTATTGCCGCAACGAATTACCCGGATCTTGAGGAATACAGCGGCATGAATCACCCAGTCGTTTTTCTGGACAGAACACCTGAAGGCGCTCCTTCTGTATCCAGTGACGGCTATACAGGAGGAAAATTAGCCGCCGAAGCCATCATTTACGGAAAAAGCCGACTCATCACGCTCTTGAGAGGCCCCGCTCACCTGCCGACCGCTCAAGACCGCTTTAACGGCGCTTTGGAGATCTTACAGCAGGCTGAAGCTGATTTTCAGGTCATCGAGACGGCTTCATTTTCTTTTGAGGATGCGCAATCGATGGCGAAGGAGCTGTTTGCCGCTTATCCGGAGACAGACGGTGTGATAGCGAGTAATGATATTCAAGCCGCTGCAGTTTTACATGAAGCATTGCGGCTCGGAAGAAACGTGCCGGAGGACATTCAAATTATCGGCTATGATGACATTCCGCAAAGTGAGCTGCTGTTCCCTCCCCTGTCTACAATTAAACAGCCCGCATATGACATGGGCAAAGAAGCGGCCAAACTGCTTTTGCGTATCATCAAAAAACAGCCGCTGACAGAAACGGCGATTCAAATGCCTGTCACCTATATAAGAAGAAAGACGACAAGAAAGGAAGATTATGATGCGTAATATTTGTGTGATTGGAAGCTGTTCGATGGATTTAGTGGTCACCTCGGACAAACGCCCAAAGGCCGGAGAAACGGTACTTGGCACGTCGTTTCAGACGGTGCCGGGTGGTAAAGGAGCAAATCAGGCCGTTGCTGCTGCCAGACTTGGCGCCCACGTGTTTATGGTCGGCAAGGTCGGAGATGATCATTATGGAACAGCCATTTTGGATAATTTAAAAGCAAACGGCGTGCGCACCGACTATATGGAACCGGTTACACATAAAAAAAGCGGAACCGCCCACATTGTACTTGCTGAAGGTGATAACAGTATCGTCGTTGTCAAAGGTGCGAACGATGATGTCACTCCATCATATGCGATAGACGCGCTTGATCAGATCGAAAAGGTCGATATGGTCCTGATTCAGCAGGAAATTCCGGAAGAAACGGTTGATGAGGTGTGCAGATACTGCCATTCTCACGATATTCCGATCATGCTCAACCCGGCACCGGCCCGCCCGCTGAAACAAGAAACAATTGATCATGCCACCTATCTCACGCCAAATGAACACGAGGCGTCGATCTTATTCCCTGGTCTTACCGTTTCTGAAGCCTTGGCGCTTTATCCAGCGAAGCTCTTTATTACGGAAGGAAAACAAGGCGTCCGCTATTCAGCCGGCAACAAAGAGCGCCTCATCCCGTCCTTCCCCGTAGAGCCCGTTGATACAACCGGAGCCGGTGATACGTTTAACGCAGCCTTAGCCGTGGCTCTGGCTGAGGGGAAAGACATTGAAGCCGCATTGCGGTTTGCCAATCGTGCTGCTTCCCTTTCTGTCTGTTCCTTCGGCGCTCAAGGCGGAATGCCGACTAGAAAAGAAGTAGAGGAGCTGCTGTCATGAAAAAACACGGTATACTGAACAGCCATCTTGCCAAGCTTTTAGCCGACCTTGGCCACACTGATAAAATTGTCATCGCAGATGCAGGGCTGCCGGTTCCAGACGGCGTTTTGAAAATTGATCTTTCACTGAAGCCGGGTCTTCCGGCTTTCCAAGATACAGCGGCAGTGGTCGCGGACGAGATGGTCGTCGAAAAAGTCATTGCTGCAGCTGAAATAAAAGTATCTAATCAAGAGAATGCGAGATTTCTAGAGAACCTTTTTTCTGAACAGGAGATAGAATACCTTTCTCACGAGGAGTTTAAGCTGCTGACAAAAGAAGCAAAAGCCATTATAAGAACAGGTGAATTCACACCGTATGCCAACTGCATCCTGCAGGCGGGTGTGCTTTTCTAGAAAGGAGGATGGGACATGCAGATTGACATGAAAGACATTCATAAAGCATTCGGAAAAAACCAAGTGCTGTCAGGCGTTTCCTTTCAGCTCGTGCCTGGCGAGGTTCACGCATTAATGGGAGAAAACGGCGCCGGCAAGTCCACGCTTATGAACATCCTGACAGGCCTGCATAAATCGGATAAAGGGCAAATCCGCATAAACGGAAACGAAACGTACTTTTCCAATCCGAAACAAGCAGAACAGCATGGAATAGCCTTTATCCATCAGGAATTGAATATCTGGCCGGAAATGACCGTTCTTGAGAATCTATTTATCGGGAAAGAGATATCCTCCAAGCTGGGCGTTTTACAAACAAGAAAAATGAAAGCGCTAGCAAAAGAGCAATTTAACAAACTGTCTGTCTCTCTTTCTCTTGAGCAAGAAGCCGGCGAGTGTTCCGTCGGGCAGCAGCAAATGATTGAAATTGCAAAAGCGCTCATGACAAATGCTGAGGTGATCATTATGGATGAGCCTACCGCTGCTTTGACGGAACGGGAAATCAGCAAGCTCTTTGAGGTCATTACAGCGTTAAAAAAGAACGGCGTATCCATTGTATACATTTCTCATCGTATGGAAGAAATCTTTGCGATTTGCGACAGAATCACCATCATGCGTGACGGAAAAACGGTAGATACAACAAACATCTCAGAAACCAATTTTGATGAAGTTGTCAAAAAAATGGTCGGACGCGAGCTGACTGAACGATATCCGAAACGCACTCCTTCTCTCGGCGACAAAATATTCGAGGTGAAAAACGCCTCCGTCAAAGGACGTTTTGAAGATGTCAGCTTTTCCATTCGTTCCGGTGAAATCGTCGGTGTCTCCGGATTGATGGGAGCCGGCCGGACAGAAATCATGAGAGCGCTGTTCGGCGTTGACAGGCTGGACTCGGGTGAGATATGGATCGCTGGAAAAAAGACAGCCATTAAGAACCCGCAGGATGCGGTGAAAAAAGGGCTCGGCTTTATTACAGAGAACCGCAAAGATGAAGGGCTGCTGCTCGACACCTCGATTCGCGAGAATATTGCGCTGCCCAATCTGTCCAGTTTTTCTCCAAAGGGCCTCATTGATCACAAGCGGGAAGCTGAATTTGTCGATCTTTTAATTAAACGCCTGACCATCAAAACGGCATCGCCGGAAACGCACGCACGCCATTTATCAGGAGGCAACCAGCAAAAAGTGGTGATTGCCAAGTGGATCGGAATCGGACCAAAAGTGCTTATCTTGGATGAGCCAACCAGAGGTGTGGATGTTGGCGCGAAACGGGAGATTTATTCGCTGATGAATGAGCTGACTGAGCGCGGAGTCGCCATCATTATGGTGTCATCAGAGCTTCCGGAAATTCTCGGGATGAGCGATCGCATTATCGTTGTCCATGAAGGCAGAATCAGCGGAGAAATCGATGCGCAGGAAGCAACTCAAGAACGAATTATGACACTTGCCACAGGAGGGCGGTAATATGAAAACGGAACAACTGCAAACAGAACAAAAACGGATTCACTTCGACGGAGTCATGCAAAAACTCGGCCCGTTTCTCGGTTTATTTATTCTCGTTATCATTGTATCTATTTTAAATCCCAGCTTTCTTGAACCGCTGAATATTTTAAACCTGCTTCGCCAGGTCGCCATTAACGGATTAATCGCGTTCGGCATGACCTTTGTGATTTTAACAGGCGGCATTGATCTTTCTGTCGGCGCTATTCTTGCTCTGTCCAGCGCTTTAGTTGCGGGGATGATTGTATCTGGTGTCGATCCGGTTCTCGCGATCATCCTCGGCTGTATCATTGGTGCCGTACTCGGGATGATCAACGGACTATTGATCACAAAAGGAAAAATGGCGCCCTTTATCGCTACGCTTGCGACCATGACTGTATTTCGCGGACTGACGCTTGTGTATACAGACGGAAATCCGATTACCGGACTTGGCACAAACTACGCGTTTCAGCTGTTCGGACGCGGTTACTTTTTAGGCATTCCTGTACCGGCGATTACGATGGTTCTTGCCTTTGTCATCCTTTGGGTGCTTCTTCATAAAACACCGTTCGGCCGCCGAACGTACGCAATCGGAGGCAATGAAAAAGCCGCGCTCATTTCAGGCATTAAAGTGACGCGCGTAAAAGTGATGATCTATTCTTTAGCCGGGCTTTTATCCGCTCTTGCAGGTGCGATATTGACTTCCCGCCTGCATTCAGCCCAGCCGACTGCCGGGGAATCGTACGAACTGGATGCTATCGCGGCGGTCGTCTTAGGCGGAACAAGTCTTTCCGGCGGCCGCGGTCGCATTATCGGTACGTTAATCGGGGTGCTGATCATCGGCACACTTAATAACGGGCTCAACCTGCTTGGCGTCTCATCGTTTTATCAGCTGGTTGTCAAAGGGATTGTCATCTTAATTGCGGTATTATTAGACCGCAAGAAGTCAGCATAGGAGGGTTTTTTACATGAAAAAGGCTGTATCCGTCATTTTAACGTTATCATTGTTTTTATTAACTGCCTGTTCGCTTGAGCCCCCCCAATGGGCAAAGCCGACAAATTCGGGTAACAAAAAGGAATTCACCATCGGCTTGTCCGTCTCAACGCTTAATAACCCCTTTTTTGTCTCATTAAAAAAGGGCATCGAAAAAGAAGCTAAAAAACGGGGAATGAAAGTCATCATTGTCGATGCACAAAATGATTCATCGAAACAGACGAGTGATGTGGAAGACTTAATTCAGCAAGGTGTCGATGCATTGTTAATCAACCCGACTGATTCTTCGGCGATCTCAACGGCAGTAGAATCTGCAAACACAGTCGGTGTGCCCGTCGTAACAATCGATCGTTCCGCCGAACAAGGAAAAGTTGAAACCCTCGTTGCTTCCGATAATGTAAAAGGCGGCGAAATGGCCGCAGAATTCATTGCTGACAAACTTGGAAAAGGAGCAAAAGTGGCAGAGCTCGAAGGCGTGCCCGGCGCATCTGCCACACGAGAACGCGGCTCAGGATTTCATAACATCGCAGATCAAGAGCTCGAAGTTGTCACAAAGCAATCAGCCGACTTTGACCGCACCAAAGGCCTGACTGTCATGGAAAACCTGCTGCAGGGACATCCGGATATCCAAGCTGTTTTTGCTCACAATGATGAAATGGCGCTCGGTGCTCTTGAGGCAATTAACAGCTCGGGAAAAGATATTTTAGTGATCGGTTTTGACGGCAATAAAGATGCGCTCGCTTCCATTAAAGACGGAAAGCTCTCAGCCACCGTCGCTCAGCAGCCTGAATTGATCGGTAAACTGGCTACAGAAGCAGCAGACGATATTTTGCACGGAAAAAAAGTGAAAAAAACAATATCTGCGCCTCTCAAACTAGAAACAAAAAAATAATTGCCACGGATCAGATTTTTATCTGATCCTTTTTAATGTTTAGGAATCTGTGAAAACGTGAATAGGGATATAGAGTGAATTATTTCTCTTACGTGAGGAGAGGAACGAAATGAACAAAACAACAAAAATACTATCAACTTTAGCACTTGCAGCTGGGATGACTGCGGCTTCTACAGGGGGCGCAAGCACGATCCATGCACAACAGCCAGAAACAACGGTAAGCATTGATGATTTATACAGTTATCCGATTGATTCTTATTTGGTGTCAGCAGAGGCGCTAAATGTCAGAACGAAGGCTTCCGCATCAAGTCAGAAAGCCGATACCCTGTACTTGGGCGACAGCTTAAAACTGATTTCCTTCTCAAACGCTGACTGGGCAAAGGTTCATTATAAAAACGGCAAAACAGGCTTTGTCTCCACTCATTACATTGTAAAAGCAGCTACAACAGTAAAAACCAAAACAAAAACGAAAGTATATACATCCGCTGAAGGAAAAAGTATCAAGACTCTTCCAGCAGACACTAGCGTTTCTTTTTTAGGCTGGAGTAAAACGAAAAAAGGCGGTTTTGATTTTGATTGGGTATTCGTTGATTACGGCGGTGCGACAGGCTATATGAAAACAAAGGACTTACACCTGACAAAATAACTGAGAGGGATTCCGTATTTATGCGGAATCCCTTTTATTATGAATTGATTTGTCATATTCTCTAGATATTTCTCAGGAAATATTGTCGTATGCTGTGTCGAAACCTTACATGATCATCGACATTTTTGTTCACGCTAAAAAGTGGAGGTGTAAATATGGATCAATTTGAAGCAGCATATGAATCGTATAAAGCCCGGCAAACAACTGCCGATCAGGAAGATGTTCCATCTGGAAAAGAAGAAATTATTGCGGTCAGAAGAAATGAGGAAGACAATATTATCGCAGTAAAAACGAACACAGGAAGAGAGCTCGACTATCCCACTGCGCTGTCAGATGCAAAAGCGGGAAAACTCGCTCATGTTGATGTCTTCCATAAATACGGGCGTGACATTTTGCGAAGTGAACCGGACGGCTTAAAGGAAAATAACCTGTCTGAGCTTCCGGACTTTTAATCATAAAAAAGCCCTGCCGCATGCCGGACAGGGCTTTCTTTTAAGCGAAAGGCTTCTGGATGTATTCAGCTAAACGTTTTGCACTGAGAGAAATATCCTCTGCAGTTGCATAATTCACGCCGTAGAATACATATGGGGGCAGGTATTTCATGCCGATCAGATTGCTCGTGGCCTGAAATGGTTTCAAAAGCTCACTGATTGAGTAATGATTTGCTCCGCCTGCTTGATATTTTTCTGCTTCGCTCCCTGTTGATACAGCCAGCATCAGCTCCTTGCCATGCAAGGCGTTTCCTTGTGAACCAAAGGCCCAGCCGAAAGTCAGCACAAGATCCTGCCATTTTTTTAAGAGCGGCGGAGAGCTGTACCAATAAAACGGAAATTGGAAGACAATCCGGTCGTATTGCTCGCACAGTTGCTGTTCCTTCGCAACATCTATCGCTTCATCCGGGTACTCCTTATAAAGCTCCCGTACTGTGATATTGTCATGATGACTCAATTCCTCTGCCCATGCCTTATTCACAACTGAGGTTTCCATATGAGGATGAACTGCCAAAACCAATATTTTCATCAGACCACACCTTTACCCTTTTGACGTTATTTTATCTAAAATCAGGAAAAGAGCCAAATAAAAAGAAAGCCCTTCACAAAGGGACTTTCTTTTTTTCTTTATTCAGGGCTTCCTTCAGTTGTTTCAATATCTTTAGCAAAATCAGGGTTATCCAGATTCGCGTTAAAGAAATCTGCTGTATTCGGAAGTCTGAGATTCATGTTCATTTTTTGAGAAATCGTAACCGTGCAATCCTCAAGCACATAGTCAAAAACGTGTCCGCCTGAATTGCGTCCTTCGTCAATGAAGTGCAGGTGATAGCCAGAAACGGCGATTCCGTTTGCATAAGCTGGTGTTAAGAAGCCTACGATCGTTCCTCTCACGTTGTCGAAGTTAAAAATCGGCTGTGTTTTAACCGCTTCAACCATTGGCACGTAAGGTTTTTCTTGCAGTTCTACCGTTCTTGTCTGCACTTTTTTAAACAATCCGTCAATGCGGATAGCGTAAAATAAGTTTTTGCTTGGCAGAATGCTGTTGATCTCTTTTTCAAACTCTTCACGTGTCATTTTCGCATCAATTTTGTGCGTCATGTCCGGTGTAAAGAATGTAAATGAACAGAACGGAGAACGATCCCCGTTTTGGACCGGTGTCGCAGTTCCATCTGAACGGAGACGGTAAAATTCACCGTCAAACCCAATCAGCTCTCCGTCAAGCTTGTTAAAGGTTCCGATACCGAAGTCTCCGTATTTCGGGATCTCTGACAGTTCAAAATCGCCGTCATATACCCCGTCTAATAGAGAAGTCATTGTTGATACTTGATAAATCTGGCTCACAGGCTGATCTTTTTGCCCGCGGCTGAGCACTTGAATGTTGCTTTCGCGTTTCATAATTCCCTTCACTCCTTTTTGTTTAGTGCTGTTCATCAAACAGTGTCGTGATGCGCAGAGTGCTAGAGAGCTTTCGTTTTCATGAGTTCCCCGAATTCTTTCGGAAGCTTGTCACTTGCTAAATTAATGTTATCACTGTAGTCAACCGGGACATCAATGATAACAGGACCCTCAGTGTTCATACCTTGACGCAGAACATCTGCCAGCTGGTCTGGTGATTCAACGCGCAAGCCAGTTGCTCCGAAGCTTTCCGCATATTTCACGATATCGATATTTCCGAAATCGACCGCAGATGTACGATTATATTTTTTCAATTGCTGGAATGCAACCATGTCATATGTGCTGTCGTTCCATACAATGTGTACAATTGGTGCTTTTAAGCGGACTGCTGTCTCTAATTCCATTGCTGAGAATAAGAAACCGCCGTCACCAGAGACTGAAACCACTTTTTCTCCCGGTTTCACCAATGAAGCGCCGATTGCCCAAGGAAGTGCAACGCCGAGTGTTTGCATACCGTTACTGATCATTAATGTTAACGGCTCGTAGCTGCGGAAATAACGTGACATCCAAATCGCGTGTGAACCGATATCGCAAGTCACTGTAACATGATCATCGACTGCGTTTCGCAATTCTTTTACGATTTCAAGAGGATGCACTCTGTCTGATTTCCAGTCTGCAGGCACCTGCTCACCCTCATGCATATATTGTTTTAAATCAGAAAGGATCTTCTGCTCACGTTCCGCAAAGTCTACTTTCACAGCATCGTGTTCGATATGATTGATCGTAGATGGAATATCACCGATCAATTCAAGCTCCGGCTGGTAAGCATGATCAATGTCAGCCAGAATCTCGTCTAAATGAATGATCGTCCGGTCTCCATTGACATTCCAGAATTTCGGATCGTATTCAATTGGGTCATAGCCGATTGTCAGAACAACATCAGCCTGCTCAAGCAGCAGATCGCCAGGCTGGTTACGGAATAAACCGATCCGGCCAAAATACTGATCCTCTAAATCTCTCGTAAGTGTACCGGCAGCTTGATATGTTTCAACGAATGGAAGCTGAACTTTTTTCAATAGCTTGCGAACTGCTTTAATCGCTTCCGGTCTTCCGCCCTTCATGCCGACTAAAACGACAGGAAGTTTCGCTGTTTGGATTTTTGCAATGGCCGCACTGATTGCGTCATCTGCTGCGGGACCAAGTTTTGGCGCTGCGACAGCACGTACGTTTTTTGTGTTTGTGACTTCATTCACAACATCTTGCGGAAAGCTCACAAAAGCGGCCCCAGCCTGCCCTGCTGACGCTATCCTAAATGCATTTGTAACAGCTTCCGGTATATTTTTAACATCTTGAACTTCTACACTGTATTTTGTAATCGGCTGGAATAGCGCCGCATTATCCAAAGATTGATGTGTCCGTTTTAAACGATCTGCACGGATCACGTTCCCAGCAAGCGCAACGACAGGGTCACCTTCAGTGTTTGCTGTCAGCAGTCCTGTTGCCAAGTTAGAAGCACCTGGTCCTGATGTGACTAACACGACTCCCGGTTTTCCAGTTAAACGGCCGACTGCTTGCGCCATAAATGCTGCATTTTGTTCATGCCGGGCAACGATAATTTCAGGCCCTTTATCTTGTAAAGCGTCAAATACTGCATCAATTTTTGCACCTGGAATGCCAAATACATGTGTGACACCTTGCTCCGCTAAGCAATCAACAACAAGCTCCGCCCCTCTGCTTTTCACAAGGGATTTTTGTTCTTTTGTTGCTTTTGTCAACACCCTCACTCCTTATTATGCATTTTAAACATAAAATTTTAAATATTTCTTGTGATACGTTTCACTATACACTCTTTGGAAATTGACCTCCAATATCGATTCGCCTTATGATTAATATGTATTACGAATTATTAACCTATGGAAAGGAATGCATATTGAATGGAGCTTCGCCATCTTCAATACTTTATCGCAGTAGCCGAAGAGCTTCATTTCGGAAAAGCTGCGCGGCGGCTGAACATGACACAGCCTCCTCTCAGCCAGCAGATCAAACAGCTGGAAGAAGAAGTCGGGGTGACGCTTCTGAAAAGGACAAAACGATTTGTCGAGCTTACGGCGGCTGGTGAAATCTTTTTAAATCACTGCCGATCAGCTTTGATGCAAATTGGTCAAGGAATTGAACTTGCCCAACGGACGGCTCGCGGCGAACATGGCCATCTCGTTATTGGTTTTGTCGGATCAGCTACATATGAATTTCTGCCGCCGATCATCCGGGAATACCGTAAAAAATTCCCTTCTGTGAAAATTGAACTGAAAGAAATCGCTTCTTATCGGCAGCAGGAGGAATTGCTCAAGGGAAATATCGATATCGGCATTCTCCATCCGCCGTTAGAGCATCCCGAGCTGCAAATTGAGACAACCCAGAGCAGTCCATGCATCCTCGCATTGCCGAAGCAGCATCCGCTTGCATTAAAAGAATCAATTGACATTACAGATTTGGAAAACGAACCGATCATTACCCTTTCCAAAGAAGCGTGGCCTACGCTATATACCGACTTTATTCAGCTCTGTGAAGACGCAGGTTTTGTGCCGAATATCGTTCAAGAAGCGACAGAATATCAAATGGTGATCGGGCTGGTGACAGCAGGCATCGGCATTACCATTGTCCCATCCTCTGCCAGACGGCTGTTTAACCTTGATGTCACGTATCGCAGCGTGGATCATTTTCAACTCAAAGCAGAATGGATCATCGCATATCGAAAAGACAGCCAAAACCCTGTACTGAGGCAATTTGTGGATATATCCAAATCGTTAAATGAACGGAAATAAAAAAAGGCGCTCCGTTCTCCGGAATCCGCCCGTTTATCGTCAGGATAAAAGATCAAGCTCACTTTTGAGGTAATCAGCTCTTTTTATAATATACTCGCAAATCACATCCGGCTCACGGTCAAAACGCTCAATATCATTCTTTTTATATGGGTCCATCAGGACAAACGGCCTAATCTGCTCATATATCGCCATTATTTTCGGTTTCATATATTCTATTGTAAAAAGAGATTGGAGCGTTTTCTCTAACAGTTGCTTGTAGGACTTGCGAAAATCGGATTCATCCAAAATCCGGGCGGTTAGTGTATTAAATCCTTGAATTCTTACATAATCGGCAGCCATCCGCTCTCCATGGATATCCCTGCCCCAAGTCGCATCATAATCCCAAGGAATCACCTCAAATAATCCGGTTTCACTGCTTCTGTACAACGAGTAGTTGTGGACAAACCCGTCATAGTTTGAGGTGAATACAATGCCGGCGAGCCAGCGCAAATACTTATCGACATCCACATGCTTTGTCACTTCTGATTTAAACTGGGCTTTAGGGACAGTATTAATTTTAAAAATCATATCCTGTAAATAAAAATCGTCTTCCTCAGTCCCTGTCTTCTTTTCATAGCCAAGCTCAAGCGACGTCTTCGTTTCCCTTTCCAAATCGCTCATCAGAGAGAAATTAGCATCATCATCAACCGCGTAAAAAACCGCCCCGTCCGCCAGCTTCCTTTTCGCTAAATAAAATTCATCGACGGATTCAAGTTCAAGATAAACCCCTTCATTCTTCCCATTCACTTTTAAAAACACAAACTCCGCCTTTGGAGACAGCGTCCCAAGCTCTGAGAAAAAATCCAGTGACAACTTGTTTCTCATCATGGAAGGATCTTTATATTCTGCATTCAGGTGAACCTCGCGGGCGCCGCGGAATGTTTTCGGCTGATAAAAGGAAATATGGTATGACTTCTTTTTGAAGTCTCTAATATGTGATCCCCGGTAAGCAATATCAATATCCAGCCTTTTTTGATTTACCTTCATGACAGCCGGCACCGGATCATCGTCCCATATATCTTTTTTTAATTCACGCAAATCTTTTGGATGAACAAACAGCTGATAAAGCGGCAAATTGGATTGATTCTTCATCCATATTCCCCCTCACAAATTTAGGCTTTTATTTTTGTGTGATCTCAGCGGAACACTTATACACTTTTTAAAACTGCGCGTACTATGTGGGTAGTAAGGATCTTCATCCTTAACATCATTTTTAAAAGGAGGATTTCAAATTGGGCCACTATTCCCATTCTGACATCAAAGAAGCGGTGAAATCCGCAAAAAAAGAAGGTTTAAAAGATTATTTATACCAAGAGCCTCATGGAAAAAAACGCAGCCATAAAAAGTCGCACCGCTCTCACAAAAAATCTCGCAGCCATAAAAAATCATACTGCTCTCACAAAAAATCTCGCAGCCACAAAAAATCATACTGCTCTCACAAAAAATCTCGCAGCTACAAAAAATCGTACTGCTCTCACAAAAAATCTCGCAGCTACAAAAAATCATATTGCTCTCACAAGAAATCTCGCAGCTACAAAAAATCATACTGTTCTCACAAAAAATCTCGCAGCTACAAAAAATCTTACCGTTCTTACAAAAAATCTCGCAGCTACAAAAAGTCATACTGTTCTCACAAGAAAAAATCTCGCAGCTATAAGAAATCATGCCGCACACACAAAAAATCATATTGCTCCCATAAGAAAAAATCCCATAAGAAATACTACAAAAAACCGCATCACCACCATTACTACAAAAAAGAGGATGATTATCACAGCAAAAAAGAATTCTGGAAAGACGGCAATTGCTGGGTAGTCAAAAAGAAATACAAATAATCTAAGATTTCATTTTCAATAGGCTGCCGGCGGACGTACGGAAGCCTATTTTTACATTTCCCCTGTATTAGATATATGTCATGACATAACATATGCAACCCACATCATTTGGTTTCCTTGAAACCATTTCGTTATAATCAAGGTATCCTACGATAAAGGCGGTTGTTGCTATGTACATATTTCAAGCGGATCAGCTTAGTGCCAAAGACACATACAAGCTATTGTCGGGTGCTGTCATCCCCCGTCCCATTGCATTTGTAACCACCCTTTCTTCAAGCGGAGCGGTAAATGCAGCGCCTTTCAGTTTTTATAACGTTGTCAGCTCAGATCCTCCGCTTCTCAGTGTTTCTGTTAACAGGGCTGGAGGACGCCAAAAAGATACAGCCCGAAACGCAGTGGAGAACGGAGAATTTGTCGTTCATGTCAGTGATGAAGCCATCATTGAAGACATCAATGAAACGGCGGCAAGCTTAGATCCGGACGAAAGCGAGCTCACACGCACCTCGCTTCATCCCGTCGAAAGCAAAGCTGTTTCAGTTCCCGGCATTAAAGAAGCACGCATCCGCTTTGAATGCACATTAGAGCGGCATATGACGTTCGACAATGATCAAGGCGTTACTACAGCAGATCTGCTTATCGGGAGAGTCGTCTGCTTCCACCTTGATGAAAAGGTGTATGATGCAGAAAAAGGCTATGTTTTGACAGATGAATTAAAGCCTGCTTCAAGATTGGCGGGAAATCACTATGCGAAGCTCGGCGAAGAATTTACGCTGGTTCGTCCAAGCTAAACAGAAGGACTATTTAAATAGAAGAAACTAGTCAAAAAGACCTTGTAATCACAAAAAAGCAGGAAGAAAAATATAGTTAAAAAACACCCGGAGAAAACTCCGGGTGTTCTTTTATGAAACATTTTTCCTTTTCCACCCGTATATAAGATAGATAGGAGGGGTATATATGACAGGCACTCATTTTTTGATTGTGTTACTGGTTGCAGCTTTAATCAATACTACTTTTTATATCTATGCCAGAAAAAAACTAGGCATCCCTAAACCGCCTTGGTGGTATAAACCTGTAAATAGCACACAAGGGCTGCTGGAAATCATCATGCTCATTTTATTAGGTTTTTCTGTTTTATGCTTTCCTCCAGAGATTATGCTTATTTTCTTTCTATTCCTGACGAGTTGTTTTCGTACATTTATGGAATGGAAATATAAGCGTGAAGAAAAACAATATATACACTATTTATTTGGCGCAGTCCTCTTTCTAGTCGTTTTTATTTATATGTGTATTTTCTTCTGATACCTCAAACTCCCACAGCCGCTCCGTCTCCCCGCGGGTCGACTCCGCCTTGGAGAAAGCCTTCCTCATCAACTTTGATTGCTGCTGCGTGTCCCATCAGCGGATCATAGTCACCGACAACCTCGACAAGATGTCCGCTGTCTTTGAGCTTTTCAATTGTTTCCTCTGAGAATCTGCCCTCGACTCTAAGCCCTTCATATTCCTCTCCCCACGTTCTGCCCCACACCCAGCGCGGTTCGCTGATTGCCTGCTGAGGATGCATTCCGTAGTCCAGCATTCTGGTGATGATGGCCGTCTGGGTCTGCGGCTGGCCTTCGCCGCCTTGTGTGCCGTACAGGACTTTCGGTTTTCCGTCTTTGCAGGCTATAGCCGGCATCAGCGTATGGAAGCTGCGCTTTCTCGGTTCAAGCGTATTGACATGATTTTTATCCAATGAGAAAAATGACCCGCGGTTTTGCAGTAATATGCCTGTATCACCAGCGGTGACTGCCGAGCCAAATTCAAAGTACAGGCTTTGAATGAAAGATACTGCATTGCCATCCGCATCGATGACGGCCGCATATGCAGTATCACTTCCTACTGGCCTGCTTTCCGCCGGTTCTGCCAAATAGCCGATTTCTTCCGCCAATTGTTTCGCGTAACGTTTGTCCAAAAGCCTTTCAAGTGGGATGTCCGCAAACGCCGGATCAGTCAGGACGGCATTCCGATCTAGAAAACTCTTTTTCAATGCCTCCACAAGCACATGATAATACTCAAATGAACCGTGTTCGATTTGGGTGAAATCATAGTTTTCCAGAATGTTCAGTGTTAATAAACCGGTAAATCCCTGAGAATTCGGCGGCGCCTGGTACACACTGTATCCTCGGTAATCACTTGAGACAGGCTCCGCCCACTCGCCCCGGTGCGCTTTAAAATCATCGAGTGTCATGTAGCTGCCGTTATGCTGTAAATACGAGACAATCCGCTGAGCGATATCTCCTTCATAGAATGCGCTTCTTCCTTTTTTGGCGACCATGTTCAGACTTTCTGCAAGCTCTTTTTGCACAAACCGCTCTCCCGGGACAGGCGCTTTTCCGCATCTCGTGAAGATGCCGGCCGTGTAAGGCGTGGAGGCCAGCAGTTCAAGATTCGTTTCTGTGTGACGGCACTGATCAGCTGATACTGGAAAACCATTTTGGGCATAGTCGCGTGCGGGCTCCAACACGTCCGCAAGGGACATACGTCCGTACTCCTTCAGCACCGCATCCCAGCTATCAACCATCCCCGGAACGGTGATGGCACTGTCGATTCCCCTCAGCGGAATCGCGTTTTTTCCCTTATATACCTCTCTCGTTACATGTTTTCCTGAACGGCCGCTGCCATTGTAGACTCTTACCGACTTTGTTTCCTGATGAAAGGTCAGCCAAAAGGAATCCCCGCCAAGCCCCGTCATATGCGGATACACAACTGCCAGACAAGCACTCACAGCAATGGCGGCGTCAAAGGCGTTTCCTCCCTTGTCCAGTATTCGGTTTCCGGCTTGAGAAGCGAGATAATGCGGACTGACGACCATTTGTTTTGTACCGATGATAGATTTGTTCATCACAAGTCCCCTTTATCATGAGATTTTCTTCAGTATAGAGAGCTTGATTTTTCACATCTACTCACCCGTCAGAAAAGCTGACGAACTTTATTCGTTTCGTAAACAACAAAACATTTTTATATTCATTGTGAAAATAAATTAAAATTTTATCGTACGAAACGAAACTTATATGATAAAATAACGTCTAAAAGGCTTACGAAAGCAGGTGGAGAAAATGAGCAATGAATACCAAATCCCCAACCTTGTACTTGATGAGATCGACAAACAAATCCTCACCATTTTGCATGAAGAAGGAAGAATTTCTTATACGGATCTTGGCAAGAGAGTCGATTTATCACGGGTTGCCGTCCAAGCTCGGATCAATCAGCTCATTGAAGCAGGCGTCATTGAAAAATTCACAGCGGTCATCAATCCCGCTAAAATCGGCATCCATGTATCCGTGTTTTTCAATGTCGAGGTAGAGCCGCAATTTTTAGAAGAGGTCGCTCTCAAGCTTGAGGAAGAGCCTGCGGTCACCAGCCTTTATCACATGACAGGCCCGAGCAAGCTGCATATGCATGGGATCTTTGCCAACGATCAAGAAATGGAAGAGTTTTTAACAAAACGGCTGTATCCGCTGCGAGGCGTCGTCAGTGTTGATTGCCAGATGCTGATCAAACGATACAAAAGCCGTATGGGAATGAAGCTGTAAAGGAGAGAAACGAATGAAAAACCATCCTTATCGGGATATGACGGCCGCAATGGTGCGCACTGGCATACTAGGGTTCGGCGGCGGACCTTCCGTGATTCCGCTGATCCGCCATGAAGCGGTCAATAAATATAAATGGATTGATGATGATGAATTCGGAGAAATATTAGCGATCGCTAATGCGCTTCCCGGACCGATTGCCACAAAAATGGCTGCGTATCTGGGCTTCAAGCTAAAAGGCACGTTAGGCGCACTCGTGGCGACACTTGCCCATATTCTGCCTACATGTCTTGCGATGGTGGGCTTGTTTGCGGCTGTAAATGTCTTAAGCCATTCAGCAATTGTTGCCGGCATGATTGGTGCCGTAACGCCGGTGATTGCGGTAATGCTTGGCATAATGGCGTACGAGTTTGGCCAAAAAGCGCTTAAAGGTTTCGGCTGGGTCACCGGCATCCTGTTTTTTATTATCGCTTTTATCGGCCTGCAAACGTTACAGATCAATCCCGGCCTTGTCATTATCATTTTCTTAGCGTACGGCGCGTTTCATTTTAAACTGAAAGACAAAATCACAAATAAACATTCAAAAGATAAAGGAATGTCGGCCTCATGATATCGATCTATTTATTTATGGCGTTTTTTATCGCAAACCTACTCGGATATGGCGGCGGACCTGCGTCTATCCCGCTGATGTTTGAAGAAGTCGTAAACAGATACAACTGGCTCTCAAACGACCAATTCTCAAACATGCTCGCACTTGCGAACGCATTGCCGGGCCCGATCGCAACCAAAATCGCCGCGTATGTCGGCTACAGCGCAGGCGGGTGGCCCGGCTTCTTGATTGCGCTGATCGCAACCGTCGTACCGTCGGCGCTTGCATTGATTGTCCTGCTGCGCATCATTCAGCGCTTCCGCCAATCACCCGTTATCAAAGGCATGACGCTGTCCGTTCAGCCTGTCATCGCGGTCATGATGCTCATTCTTACCTGGCAAATCGGCGCAGACGGCATCAAAGCTATCGGCTGGATCCAATCTATAGTGATTGCGGGGATTTCCCTCCTTGCCATGACTAAATTCAAGATGCATCCGGCATTTCTGATTATCGCGGCATTTTTATATGGCGGCCTTGTCATTCCTCATTTATAGAAAAAAGCACCTGGACAGGTGCTTTTTTATTTTGGTCCCGAAATGCCGTTCGATATGACAGTTGTTTCTTCTCCTGCATCACTCTTGATGATGTGCTTGACTTGCAGCGTGGTTCCTGCCATTCTCATAGATTGCTTCAACTGAGGCGAATTGGTTTCAACATCTATCCAAACAGGGGGCTGGACCTTCCAAAATAAAAAGAATGCAAGAATCAGCATGCCAGCAATGACCGACAGCAAAAACTTCATATAGCATCGCTTCTTTTCAGTAAGAGGCTCGCAGCAGACAGCGCCTGATGATCACGAAGAATATCGCCTGGACGATTGCCTTCTCCCAGCACATAGCCTTTAAAGGGCAGCCCCATAAAATCAAAAATATGTTCAAATTGCTGAATCAGCGGCAGCCCCTTTATTTTTGGATTGTCTCCGCCCACTGCTGTCACATATGCTTGCTTCACCGACATTTGTTGTTGAAAATCAGGAAATCGGGGATCTCTCAACGTCTGTGACCAGCGATCAATAAATAGCTTTAACGTCCCTGACATGCCGAACCAATAAATTGGAGTAGCGAATATGAGAATATCGCACGGCAATATCCGCTCAATAATAGAATTGTAGTCATCATGAACAGGACGGAAGCCGTCTTGAGTGTGACGATGATCTTCAATTGGCTGGATCTGATATTTACGCAAATGAATGTGTTCCGCATCGAATCCTTGAACAGCCTTCTCCGCAAGAATATCCGTATTTCCGCCAGACCGAGTTCCGCCGTTAATAACCGCAATTTTCATGATGCATCTACTCCTTTGTTTACGAATGATTTTCTTCATCATATAATGGATTCACCAATCATTACAGATGATTATTTTGATTAATTCAATCGGTAAAACCGATTTAGAAAGGAAGAGACAGGTGGAATTGAAGCAGCTGATCACCTTTGTTACGGCGGCAGAACATGTAAACTTCACCCTTACCGCCAAGATGCTTAATTATGCACAATCAAGCATTACCTCCCAGATCAAATCACTAGAAGAAGAAATCGGGACTCCTTTATTTGAACGGCTCGGCAAACGGCTTATCTTGACAGAAGCAGGAAAAACGTTCAAATCCTATGCGGAGAAGATCATTACTTTAACAGAAGAGGCGAAAATGGCCGCAAATCAAGTAAGAGAAACAACGGGAACCTTAAAAATCGGGGCGACGGAAAGCCAGTGCACATACCGCCTTCCGCCTATCATAAAAGAATTTAAACACGCTTTTCCCCAAGTAAAGCTCATATTCAAACCATATATCTCCAATGAACAAGCAAAAGAACAGCTCTTACAGGGCCAGCTTGATATCACCTTCATCTTGGATGTAAACCGGCCGGATGACACATTGCACGTTGAATCTTTGATTCAGGATGAGATCAAAATGGTGGCTGCTAACGACCATCTTTTCCCCGCAGATTTACCAGTAACATTGAAGGAGCTTCAAAACGAAACTCTTCTGCTGACAGAGGACGGCTGCTCGTACCGCACGCTCTTTGAGAACACTTTACATGACTCCGGTGTCTATCCTAACAAATTGGAATTCGTCAGCATAGAAGCCATCAAGCAATGCGTGATGGCCGGACTTGGGATTGGAATCTTGCCTGAAATGACAGTAAAAGATGATATTGCAGCAGGCCGGATGAAAGAACTTAATTGGCAGAGCGATTGCCCCGTTTTCACTCAACTAGCATGGCATAAGGACAAGTGGATGTCTGCGCCATTAAAGGCTTTTATCGATTTGACGCGGAAAACATTCAAATAAAAAACTTGCGGCCCATGGGTCGCAAGTTTTTGAGTGAACAAGCTTCATATCGATATGCATTCAATGTAAAACCATTTTTTCATTAATCATCCTTACCCCAAACACTCCGCCGGCTGCTGTTCCCTCACTTGATTTGAACGTGACAGTTACTCTCTCTTTTCCTTTCGTATATGCAACTGGAATGTCATAACATACATCAAAAAGCCTTCCTGGGTGAGTTGCCTTTAGCTGCTGTCTGGCCAGTAGTTGATCATCTATCATGATCTCAAAATTTCTTTCGTATGTTTGTTCCTCCGATTGAAAGGTATCATCACTTCCAAAATAAGTGACCAGCAAATACATGGGTTGACTCGGCTCTGTTTTCATCTCATAACTGAAAAAACCATCTCCTCTGCTGTCTCGCCAGCCTCTGTGAACGATACTTGCGTAACCGGAGTAAGAGTTTTCTTTTTTCAAGTGATGTTCTATCTCCTGCTGCTGTTCATTCGGCTGAACGGCATCAACGGTTATGCGTCTGATGATTTCCTGCCTTTCTTTTTCTTCATCTGTAAAATCAAGATATTCCTTTTCGGTCATCACATACCAGTAAACGGAATACCGCTGATGATGCACATTGTAGAACGGCATGAATGTGATTTCTTCATTCCCTGGCTGGCCAATCCGTTTCGTTTGAAATACGAGTGATGTTTCATCTACCCGCTTCACCCAATGATCCAATTGACGCTGATCCGCCACCAACACAGGGACATCAATTAACGGATGGTTATTGAGAGCGAGATGATCAGCAAGTATATCTGTTTCAGGGAAGTCCTCTCTGCCTAGTGCTCCTGCCAATACAACCGGCCCATACATCAGGACGCTTTTTTTAGGATCATCCTTCGCTTGATAGATGTGGAGTTTCATCGGCAAATCAATCTCAATACAATCTCCTGTATTCCAATGTTTGTGAATAACGAGGTACCCATTTTTCTCAACCGATTGAATTCGTTTCCCATTGACCGCAGCTTTAAGGCCGCCATTTGTCCAATAAGGAATACGAATATGCAGTGTCATAGGCACACCGTCAGCTTTTTTGACAACTAGCCTGGTTTTTTCGGCTGCTGGAAAAGAGGTTTCCTGTGTGATGATCAGTTGTTTTTCTTGCATGTTTATTTGTGAAGGAATAAATAAATTCACATACAGATCGTCTTGGTCTATATCATAAATATGCTGCGTATAGCGCGCAGGGTTTTCCATCCCGGTGCCTGTACAGCACCAAAAAGAATCTTCCGGTGAACAATACACCTTGAAATGCCCCGGCTGTGTGGAAACAAAATAGGTTTTCATGCCTGAATCAGGATCTTGGGAAGCAAGAATGTGATTATAAAGGGCTTTCTCATAGTAATCCATAAATCTCGATTCTTGAAACCACCAGAATAAATGCCCGGTCAATTTCAGCATGTTATACGTATTGCACGTTTCTGCGGTTGTCACCCCCAACTCCTCGCTGCCTTCCGCTCCGAAATGCTCTCCAATACTGTTGCCGCCAATTGCGTAGGAACGCTGATAAACAACCTGTTCCCAAAAGAAGAGCGCGGCATTTCTATATGCTTCATTACCAGTAATGTCATACAGCTTGGCGGCCCCGATCACCTTTGGAATTTGGGTATTGGCATGCTTTCCTTCAAGCTCATCCTTCCCCTCTGCCAGAGGCTGAAGAATGGCACGATGACAGAAACGTTCCGCAAGTTCAAGATATGCTTTGTTTTTCGTCAGCATAAAAAGATCGGCCATCGCCTCATTCATTCCGCCATGTTCACATATCAGCATACGCTGAAATTGCTCGTCCGTCAGACGATCCAGCCCCTTTTTTGCCCAATCAGCCAGCTTGACGACGACACGTAAAGCCGTCTGATTGCCGGTTAGCCGATACGTATCTATTAATCCCGCAAACAGTTTATGGATGCTGTACCACGGCACCCAAGAACCTCCCAGACTAAAGTGGTCCACCCGAAAATCACCACTGAACACCTCATCAAAACACGCTCTGGAGAAACCGCTTACATACCCCTCTTCATCAAATTGTTGGATATGACTCAGCTCATTCACTGCGTACTCTGCTTTTCTTTTCAGTTTTTCATCTCCGGAAGCCTGGTACATGGCTGATGCGGCTGACAGCCAATGACCGATCGAATGCCCGGCAATTTCCTTTGCCTCCCACCCGCCGTAGCGCGGTTTTTTAGGCGTCTGTGATACAGCCTCATAACACGGAGCCAAAAGACGGTCTACATCCAAAAAAAGCAAATATTCCTTCCCTTTCATCTGGGAATCATAAAACATGCCTTTTAATAATGTTACATCTTTCATATCTTGATCTCCCCCTATCACGTTTCATCATTCATGGTGATGCTTTCATTATCCAAATGATGATATGGGATGTGAATTCATTATTTATCAAAAACATATCCTTTTTTTAGATTGAACCGTTACACTGGAGATAAGAATAGTGAAAGATGGTGAAGCCATGTATGAAGTAAAACTCCAAGCCAATCATCTCCCTAAAATCCGTGAGGCCGGACATATGAAGGATACAGAAGGGACTTTACGTCACCCTGACAGGACGATGGATAGAATCAGTGTATTTTTTTACGTAAAACAAGGCGCGATCCATGTATTTGAGAACGAAAACGAGTACCGCATTCAGGCGGGGGGATATCTTTTTCTTAAGAACAATACACCGCATTGGGGAGGCGATTTTTATACACCCGGCACCGAATGGTACTACATTCATTTTTATGCCGAACCTTCCGTGGATCAGGAGGACGAGTTTTCTCCATTTCACAATTCACCAATCCTTCTCGACAGCATCTATTCATCACAATTAACCTTTCCGAAAAGCGGTTCTGTCTCTCATCGTGAGTACACAGAAAAACAGCTGAGCAGCATTGTTCATGCCTTTGAATCACCAAGTGCTTTCAGGGCGCTCCAAGCGTGTTCTCTCACCTATCAACTCTTCATTGATCTGTATAGAAATGCTATAAACAGTCAGGCCGGCACACGCTCTTCAAGGGTCATCAGCCGAATCATTGAATTTCTGCACCGTAACAAGCATGCAAAGCTGGTCAGCAGAGACTTTGAGGATGCTTTAGAAATGAATTATGCCTACCTTTCCTCCCTCTTCAAAAAGCAAACCGGGAAAAGCATAACAGCTTATAAAAATGAACTGCTGATTGCACAGGCAATTGATCTATTCAAAACAACCAACTTAAATGTAACTGAAGTCAGCAGCACATTAGGCTTTTCTAACCCTTATTACTTCAGCAGAGTGTTCAAACGGGTGACTGGAGTGTCCCCGTCTTTATATATAAGCGAAATATACAGAAATCAATAAAAAACACTTGCAGTTCCGGGCCTGCAAGTGTTACACGTGATTTTTCTGATAGAACGTTCGCAAGATATGTGTTTCTAGGTCAGCAAGGCGGACAGGGATTGGCAGCCTGCTTTCTTGATTGATCAGGCTCATCGTGATCTGATAGCTGCTTTCTAAATCAATATGATTTCCGCAAGACAAGAAGATAGGCTTCACGTCCCGCCGCGTCCGCAACGCCCGACCATATACCTCGCCATCAATGATAATATCGGTATATGCACCAACTTCATTTTCAGGCATGACGAAATCACAGTCTTTGATTTTGAGATAGGTTTTCGCAATCCCAATTGTCGGCTTACCGAGAAAAAAAGCAGCATGGGTGGCAACGCCCATATGGTTGTAATGCAGATACCCGTTGCCATCAAACAAAAACACATCGGGCTCCGTCTCCAATTTTTTCGCCGCCTCGATGATCAGCGGCAGCTCACGAAACGCAAGGAAGCCAGCAACATACGGCACACTGATTTTCCCCATGCTGTGCACTTTTTCAATGACTTCTTTAGTATCAGCATCAATCACGATAATACTACACACCCCGTACGGTTCGCCGTCCTGCTCCCAATAAGCGAGGTCGACGCCTGCGCAGGTGTTGATGGAGTCTGGGGTGATGGAGGGTGATAGGTTGATTTTATGTTTAAGGGATTGTTGTGTTTGAACAAAATCCGATTCATCTTTTAGATGAAAATCGTGAATTTGATGTACTTTCATTTCACTAGTTTTCCTCTCTTTACTTCTTAAAAAAGACCGATTTCAGGATATTCATTAATAAATCTGATTCCATGTTCCATAAATAGTAACCATTCCATCCATTAATCAAGAATCATTAAACCTACTTCCACCAAGTAGTTGTTACTTGATTTAAATGATATTCAATATATAAAATCACTTTTTTATAGTCATCTGATGAAAATTCTTTAATAGGATCTTCCCAATCATTATTTTTGGCTATTAAAACCAGATAATTACCTTCAGGAGAAATGTCAGGAACCCAGCCTAAATCAAGTGTTATTGAAGATTGTTCATGATAAAGCTGCAACAAACTGTCTGTGAACAAAAACCAGGAATCATCATTCGGTTCTAAAGTTCTTGGGTCTATTTCAACAAAATGATTATAATTCACTTTCCATCCTTGTGTTATTCGTAGAGGGTGTATATTAGCTTTTGGAACATCTAACCTAACATGTTTTCTCACAATGATAACCTCTATAGTAACTAGTTAACTTCTATCTGATGGTATTAGCGAAGGCTCCTGTATCAATAATAATAGATGCCTCTTTGAAAAAAGCAGGGTAATACAACCTGCTTTTTTATTAGTATTCATTTTTAATTTCTTTCATAAAAATATTATCCAATTGTTTAATTAATTCTTTAAGCTCAATGCACATAATATCTTCTACCGGATTTCCCCAATCTTCGTTTTTTATAAGTTCAATACCGTAACTTCCAGCTGGATCCCCTTCTGGGTACCACCCTACGTCAAGCAACAAGTTTTTTGTCTTGTGAGAAATCTGTAGGAGATCTTGGTTAAAGTCAAATAACCAAGTATCATCATTTGCCTCTAGGTTCTTAGGATCAGTATCTTTTAATGTAATATAATCAACAGTCCAACCAGCCGGTATCTTTAGCCTTAAGAAATTGGGAATCTGTTGGCTTAGTGGCTGCAAACCCTCTAAAACCCCACTTCCCACACTCCAGATTTGATATTCTAACTCTTCTAATACATGTTCTATTTC
>NZ_JAVAXX010000480.1:0-2963 GCF_042709275.1 Bacillus sp. LR_5
TGATCTGCGTGCCGGAGCCTGCTTGGTGGTAGCAGGACTGATGGCTGATGGCGTCACGGAAATTACGGGACTGGAGCATATTGACCGAGGATACAGCAGCCTTGAGAAGAAGCTTGAGGGGCTTGGAGCGACAATTTGGCGTGAAAGAATGACTGACGAAGAAATAGAACAGCTTCAAAATTCATAATGGTTTCTTGTGAGAGGAGATCGTGTTGAAATGGAAAGAAGTTTATCAATGGAATTGGTACGTGTAACCGAGGCTGCGGCATTGGCATCAGCAAGATGGATGGGCCGGGGAAAAAAAGATGAGGCTGATGAAGCGGCAACAAGTGCAATGAGAGACGTTTTTGATACAGTGCCGATGAAAGGGACCGTTGTAATCGGTGAAGGGGAAATGGACGAAGCGCCAATGCTGTATATCGGGGAAAAACTCGGAAACGGGTACGGCCCTCGCGTTGATGTCGCAGTTGACCCTCTTGAAGGCACAAACATCTTAGCAAGCGGCGGCTGGAACGCGCTGACGGTTATCGCGGTCGCAGACCATGGCACGCTTCTGAATGCTCCTGACATGTATATGCAAAAAATCGCAGTCGGTCCGGAAGCGGTGGGCTGCATTGACATCGAAGCACCTGTCATTGACAACCTTAAAGCGGTGGCAAAAGCGAAAAACAAGGACGTTGAGGACGTCGTTGCCACAATTTTAAACCGTGAAAGACACGCAAAAATCATTTCCGAGCTTCGTGAGGCCGGCGCCAGAATCAAATTGATCAATGACGGCGATGTCGCAGGCGCCATCAACACGGCTTTCGACCACACGGGCGTTGATATCCTGTTCGGATCAGGCGGCGCTCCTGAGGGTGTGCTTTCCGCTGTTGCGCTAAAAGCACTCGGCGGAGAAATCATTGGTAAACTTCTTCCGCAAAGCGAAGAAGAAATCACTCGCTGTCACAAAATGGGCCTTGATTTAAGCAAAGTCCTTCGCATGGAAGACCTTGTGAAGGGTGATGACGCGATTTTTGCAGCTACAGGGGTTACTGACGGCGAGCTGTTAAAAGGAGTTCAATTCAAAGGCTCTGTCGGTACAACTGAAAGCTTAGTTATCCGTGCAAAATCGGGCACTGTTCGTTTCGTTGACGGCAGACACAGCTTGAAAAAGAAACCAAATCTTGTAATCCGTCCATAACAAACAGAAAAAGCGGGTGTGAGCCCGCTTTAACTTTTGCAGAAAAGCGTCAACTCTATCAATTCCGTGTCAAAACCTTATTTCAGTTGAATAATTTTTTGAAATAAGGTAAAAATAAAGAGTGCTGCGAATTTTACTGCGTAATACCTTCTTTTAAGCACTAGGAAAGTTTCAATTTCTACCGCATACAGACGATATAAGTATTGATCTTCTCATGTTTTTGTCCTCGCTTCCTTCAAAACTCATTAAGACAATCCTTTTAACAAAAGCGCCGATCATGGGTGGAAGTGTTACCGATAGAAGTTCCTTTATGTTAAAAAAAGAATGTGCTTTGGCGGATGTTGTGCAAAAGCAGCAGATGACATGTTCAGAGTAAGATATTGACTATGAAAAGCGTGGTGTTTTTATGAAAGACGTATCTATTTCCTCTTTGGAAAATATGAAATTGAAAGAGCTTTATGAACTTGCAAGACATTATAAAATCTCCTATTACAGCAAACTGACAAAAAAAGAACTCATTTTCGCCATTCTGAAAGCGAATGCAGAACAAGAAGATCTGCTGTTTATGGAAGGCGTTCTTGAGATCATCCAGTCTGAAGGTTTCGGCTTCCTGAGACCGATCAACTACTCTCCAAGCTCAGAAGACATTTACATCTCAGCTTCACAAATCCGCCGTTTCGATTTGCGGAACGGAGACAAAGTATCAGGCAAGGTTCGCCCGCCAAAAGAAAATGAGCGCTACTATGGACTTTTGCACGTTGAAGCAGTAAATGGGGATGATCCCGAATCTGCAAAAGAGCGTGTGCATTTCCCGGCTCTTACGCCACTTTATCCGGATCGTCAAATGGTGCTTGAAACAAAGCCGAACTTCTTGTCTACAAGAATTATGGACATGATGGCGCCGGTTGGATTTGGACAGCGCGGATTGATTGTTGCGCCGCCGAAAGCCGGAAAAACGATGCTGCTGAAGGAAATTGCCAACAGCATTACAGCGAACCAGCCTGAAGCAGAGCTGATCGTGCTTTTAATTGACGAAAGACCTGAGGAAGTAACCGATATCGAGCGCTCTGTAGCTGGGGATGTCGTCAGCTCAACGTTTGATGAAGTGCCGGAAAACCATATCAAAGTGGCCGAGCTTGTGCTTGAACGTGCGATGCGTCTCGTGGAACACAAAAAAGACGTCATTATCCTGATGGACAGCATCACACGGCTTGCCCGCGCCTACAATTTAGTGATTCCGCCAAGTGGAAGAACGCTTTCCGGGGGGATTGACCCAGCGGCGTTCCACCGTCCGAAACGCTTCTTTGGGGCTGCGAGAAATATCGAAGAGGGCGGCAGCTTAACCATTCTTGCTACGGCTCTGGTCGATACAGGATCACGTATGGATGATGTCATTTATGAAGAATTCAAGGGAACAGGCAACATGGAGCTCCATCTTGACCGCTCTCTTGCCGAGCGCCGCATCTTCCCTGCCATCGATATCCGCCGTTCAGGAACGCGCAAAGAAGAGCTGCTTGTGCCTAAAGAGCATCTTGATCGTTTATGGTCTATCCGCAAAACGATGTCTGATTCACCTGATTTCGCAGAAAAGTTCATGAGAAAAATGAAAAAAACCAAAACAAACCAGGAATTTTTCGATATTCTCAATCAAGAATGGAAACAGGCAAATCTATCATCTGCAAGAAGGTAAATTGTATTTGCAAAAGAAGTAAATCACTGATATAATTTTCTCATATGCGTTTCGGACAATGCTCCGAAATAATAACTCTGTTTCCACACG